>NZ_JBNPOS010000016.1:0-37347 GCF_050315295.1 Streptococcus sp. SGI.013 | reverse complement strand
TTAGTTGTTGGTTGAGAAGGACTCTCTGGCTGAGAAGGTGTGACAGTGTAGGTTGCTGTAGTCAAACCTTGTAACTGAAGACTACCTGATACTTGACCATAAGCATGAATGTGGTACTGACCAGTTTCTGACTTATGATTTTTAGTGTCAACCGTCACACGATAAGTCCCATTAGCTTCCTTAGCAGCGGTGTACCAAACCAAATCGTCCTGACCGTTTTGATTTGTCCATACAGGAACTTTGACAGAGACCATCTCACTTGGAACATTAGAAATGGTGACGTCAAAAACAGAAACGCTTTTAGAAGATACGGTAATGGCAGGTTTAGCTGGAGCAACAACTGTCAGTTCAGTCGCATTTAAGTCCACCATGCGACCACTACGATCAGCATAAGTGTGGATATTATACTTACCATAATCGCGATGATTTTTCAATTCCACATAGGCTGCACCTAACTTGTCCGCCGTGTACCACTTAAGGTCATCCTGACCTTTAAGATCGGACCAAACTGCAATCTTAATCACTTCATCGGAACTGATCGGACGGTTGTACTGAATGGTCAAGGCTTGATCTTTTTGCGCCACACTAGTCACTGGAAGATTAGTCACATCTGCCGCATAACCTTGTACCAAAGAGATCGTCGCTGACTCACTCTTCAAACTGGTCGTGCTAGCAGTTGTACTAACGCTAGAAACTGCATTTTCTGAACTGGCTGTCACTGGCGTAGAACTTACCGAACTAGTCTCAGAAGAAAGGCGACTTGTTTGAGAAGCACTGGTTAAACTCGCTGTTGCAGAAGAGGCTGTGCTTGAAGTCACTTCTGAGCTAACATTAGAAGAAACATCCGTGCTAGTTTCACTACTTTCCTGCTGAGTTGAAACCGTAGCTTGAGACTCTGAAGAGGCTGTAGCTAAAGCATCAGCTTCTGGAGCACTTTTTACCTCAGCCGCACTACTTTGAGTTAAACTCAGCTCTGGCTGAATAGACTCAGTGGTCACCAAGTCTTCTGCCTGAGCTTGAACGCCTCCTGCAAAAGCTAAAACCATAGGAATGGTCAGAAACGCTTTACTGGCTAAATGTTTTTTTCCGTATCCTTTCATTGTTTTCACCCTCTATCCCTTTCATAAGTAATCCCAAAAGATTGATAATGGTATTTTTAATATTACCGAATCATTAAAAATCATACCATCTGTATGATTTTTTTTGTCAGTTTTCGCTAATATTTCATGCTCTCATTATAGCACATTTTCATAAAAAAGAAGAGGTGAATTGAAACAAAATATTTTTCTAGGTTTCACAAAACTAAAAAATAAAAAGCCTTCATTAACAAAGACTTTTTATAACAAATCCAATAACATCTGATAAGACGATACTTCATAAGTTGGATGTACAGGGGAGGACTTTTGATTCTTTTTAGGATTATACCAAACTGTATCAATCCCAAAATCATTCCCGCCTTTTATATCTGCACTCAAGCTATCTCCAATCATCAAGGCTTGAGACTTGTTAAATCCTGGAATAGAGTTTGCGATATGATGATAAAATGCAACCTCTGGTTTTTGGCTACCTACTTCCTCTGAAATAAAGATTTTATGAAAGAAGGGCTCTAGAGCTGATACTTTTAGACGGCCCTTTTGGATTGCAGCAATACCATTTGTAGCAGCATAGAGCTTGTAACCTCTATCTGTTAAATCGACCAACAATTCCCTAGCACCGTGATACAGCTGTCCTTGCTTTGAGAGATGGTTTTGATAAGCCTTAGCTAAAGCCTTACCATCAACTTCACGACCAAAATGTGAAAATAATTTAGAAAATCGTGTATTCACTAACTCAGATTTTGCTATTTTTCCCAGTTCTAAATCTTGCCACATACTTTGGTTCATTGGTTTATAGTAAGCCTTATAAGCCTCAATCGCCTCCACTTCTTGCTCTTTTAAAAGCTCATCTAAGGCAAGCTCTTCTGCAGCCTCAAAATCTAGCAGGGTATTGTCTAAGTCAAATAATAAAAATTTATAGCCCATGCTATCCTTTCTTTATATCATCACCTTATCTTTAAAAAATAGAAAGCAACCTGTGACAATAGACGGTTGCTTTCTTAATCTATCATTTGTTTACGGATGCAAACGGTGTAACATACGTGGGAATGGGATGGCTTCGCGGATGTGTTTTGTACCAGCAACAAAGGTTACCATACGCTCGATACCAATACCAAATCCACCGTGTGGCACTGAACCATACTTACGAAGGTCAAGGTAGAACTCATATTCTGACTTGTCCATGCCAAGTTCATCCATCTTAGCAACAAGGGCATCATAATCATCCTCACGCATAGAACCACCTATGATTTCACCGTAACCTTCAGGGGCTAAAAGGTCCGCACAAAGCACGCGCTCTGGATTACCAGGAACTGGTTTCATGTAGAAAGCTTTGAAACTTGCTGGATAGTTAACCACAAAGGTTGGGACACCAAAGTAGTTTGAAATCCATGTTTCATGTGGTGAGCCAAAGTCATCCCCATGCTCCAAATGTTCATAATCCGTATCTTCATCTGCTTCATGCTCTTGAAGAAGGCTGATGGCATCATCATAAGACACGCGCTTAAATGGTTCTGCAATATAGCGTTTTAGAGCATCAACATCACGCTCAAGAGTTTCAAGTGCTTGTGGAGCACGGTCGATAACCCCTTGCATCAAAGCTTTAACATATGCTTCTTGCAAATCAAGCGACTCCTCATGTGAGAGGAAGGAATACTCGGCATCCATCATCCAGAACTCTGTCAAGTGACGGCGAGTTTTAGATTTTTCCGCACGGAAAACAGGACCGAAGTCGAAAACACGACCAAGTGCCATAGCACCAGCTTCAAGATAAAGCTGACCTGATTGGCTGAGATAGGCTGGGCTTCCAAAATAATCTGTTTCAAAAAGCTCTGTTGAATCTTCAGCAGCATTTCCAGAAAGGATTGGGCTATCGAACTTGATAAAGCCATTTTTCTCGAAAAATTCATAAGTGGCATAGATGATCGCATTACGAACTTGCTGAATGGCAACCTGCTTACGTGAACGCAACCAGAGATGACGATTGTCCATCAAGAAGTCTGTACCGTGTTCTTTTGGTGTGATAGGGTAATCAACAGATTCGCCAATCACTTCAAGATCAGTCACATCAAGTTCATAACCAAATTTTGAACGTTCGTCTTCTTTGACGATGCCAGTCACATAAACTGACGTTTCTTGGCTCAAACGTTTGATAGTATCAAACTTAGCAGCTCCTTCTTCTTCACCAAATTTTTCAAGGAAATTTGGTTTAAAAGCAACTGCTTGGAAAAAAGCAGAGCCATCTCGGAGTTGAAGAAAGGCAATCTTACCTTTCCCAGATTTGTTGGCAACCCAAGCACCAATAGTCACTTCTTCTCCTACATGCTTAGGCACATCAATAATCGTTACTAATTTTCTAGACATTAATTTTTTCTCTTTTCTAATTGTATTCCTCTTTGTGACAAACAGCCTCGATATTATTACTGTCTGGATCAATGATAAAAGCTGCGTCATAACCCTCATGATAATGGTTACGTTCCTAAGGAGCGCCATTATCTTTGTCACCAGCAGCTAAACCTGTATGGTAAAAGGTTTCAACTTCTTACGCATCTTTGTATTAAAAGCAAAGTGACGGGGATTTGCTTGACCACTCTCCAACCAAAAATCTCAAGCAGGAGCACTTCCTCTAAGCTAACCAAAGCTAACAGCATATTCATTGTCGAATCTTAATTTATAACCAAGTGGCTATAAAGTTTTTCGGCTGTTGAGACTGTAGATTTTTAACACAAATGCTAAAGTGGTCAATCATAAAACACTCTAGTTCTTTTCCATGAACTCTTTAATACGGCGAACAGCTTCTTTAAGGGTATCAAGGTCAGTTGCATAGCTCAAACGAACATTTTCAGGGGCACCAAACCCTGCACCTGTTACCAAGGCAACTTCTGCTTCTTCTAAAATAGCATTCGTAAATGCTGTCACGTCTGTATAACCTTTCATCTCCATAGCTTTTTTGACATTTGGGAAAAGGTAAAAGGCACCTTGTGGCTTAATCACCTCAAAGCCAGGAATCTCAGCTAATAGAGGATAAATAGTATTTAGGCGCTCTTCAAAAGCTTGACGCATCCTTTCAATCGGCTCTTGGTCACCTGTTAAGGCTTCAATGGCAGCGTATTGTGCAACTGCTGTCGGGTTAGATGTGGTTTGACTAGCAATTTTTGCCATAGCAGAAATAATTTCTGGCTCACCTACAGCAAAACCAATGCGCCAACCTGTCATCGCATAAGTTTTTGAAACCCCATTAATCACAATGGTTTGTTTACGAATCTCTTCAGAGAGGCTAGAAATAGGCGTGAAACGATTGCCATTATAAACCAAACGTCCATAGATATCATCAGCCAAAATCAAAATATCATGCTCAACTGCCCAATCACCAATAGCTTTTAACTCTTTTGCTGTATAAATCATGCCTGTTGGATTAGATGGTGAATTGAGTAAAAGAACCTTTGTTTTTTCTGTACGCGCTGACTCTAACTGTTCAACAGTAACTTTAAACTGATTTTCCTCAGTCGCTTGTACAAAAACTGGTTGTCCTTCCGCCATTTTAACCTGATCAGCATAAGATACCCAATAAGGCGTTGGGATAATTACCTCATCATTAGGATTAAGAACTGCCATAAAAAAGGCATAGAGAACAAACTTGGCACCTGTTGCCACCACCACCTGATTTGGTGTCACAGAATAGCCATAGTAATTTTCCATGTAAGTATTGATCGCATCCTTTAACTCAGGAAGTCCTGATGCCACCGTATAAAAGCTTGCTTTACCATTTGAAATGGCTTCAATCGCCTTGTTTTGAATATGTTTAGGTGTTGCAAAATCTGGTTCACCTAAGGTCAAAGCTAAAATATCACGACCTTCAGCTTTCAATGCCTTAGCACGCGCTCCTGCAGCTAAGGTAACACTTTCTTCCATAGTAAGCACACGCTCTGATAGTTTTGTCATATACCCTCCGTTTTTACCAAGTCCCCAGTTTTAAAATCAATGATATAGTAGGTTGTTCCAGATGCCACTTCCCAGATAGGTTTATCATCCATATAACCTAAAGTTGCCTTAACTGATTTAGCGCCATTTTCTTTAGCAATCTGTTCTGCTGCTTGTCTAGAAATCCCTTCTTTAGTCGGTATAATATGGATATCCTTATCTTTTATACCAATTACCACCACAACATTTTCATCTTGAGCAGTTTTACCAAAGACACTATAATAGCTTGTTTGTCCATTATACCGATCAATACGACTCACACTGGTTAACTGGGCTTCCTTTGTTGCCACAGCCTTCACCATGTTTTGTGTGTCAATATTGGGTTTCATAGAGAAAAAAATCACTAAGATAGTGGATAGAAATAAGACGAAAAAGACTAAACCAAGACCAATGATGAACTGCTCTTTGGTTGAGAGAACTCGTTTTCTTTTACGCTTTCCCATTTGATCTTCCTAAATTATTTGATGTTTTCTATTATATCAAAAAAAGCTTGTGATTTCAGTTACAATGTCAGGAAATTTTTTGCAAGATAGAGAACTATTTTGCTCGAGTATCTGACAAATTTGTTTACCGTAACTTTTTGAGACTACTCGTTTATCTAAAATCAGAACTGCAGATACTTGATTGTCACGGCGCTGAGTTCTTCCGATAGCTTGTTTTAATTTCAAGGTCATGACAGGTAAGGTATAGTCATAAAAGGGATTTTTATGGTTTTGTCGCAAGTAGTGATTAACCTTTTTGACAAATCGATCTTCTGGATTTTCAAAAGGTAGGCGAGTAATCACCTCGATGAGCTGGTCTTGATGCACAAAATCAACTCCTTCCCAAAAACCGCCTGTCCCCAGCAAGATATTAGCTTCTCCTCGATCAAAACGTTTTTTAATATTGTAAGCCAAGCCATTTTTTTCTTGACAGAGATGTTTCACCATCCAGGTATCCAAACGCTCCGATACTGCCAACATATGCTGTTTGGAATTAAATAACACTAAAATAGGCTGTTCTAGCTGTGAGAGTGCCATCAAGCGTCTAGCAATCTCTTCTTCATAAATGGCATCTGGTAAATCCACCAAATTTGGCATGGAAGTGTCAACCCATATCTTTTGATCAGAAGACTTACTTGATTCAATCCGATGAGCCTCATAATCTGCTATGCCAAGTAGATCTGGTAAGGTGACACGCTTACTAATCTCTAAGGTTGCCGACACAAAATACACTTTAGTTAAGTCAGGTATGAAGGTTTGAAAACGAAATAAGTCAAGACGTGCTGCATTTAGGTAGGTTTTTCGTTGCTCTTGATCGACTTCACTCTCAAACCAATAATCGCTGTAGTAAGGTAGAAAAATCTTCCACAGATCTTCTTCTAAACGAAGAGGATATTCACTGATATCTTGTCGGATGACCTCTAGGAGATTTTGTGATAAACTCACTTCTTTTTTTTGATAAAAAGCCTGACTGGCCTGTGAAAGGTTAAATTGAAGACGTTCAAGGAGACGTTTTTGTAAAAGATTAGCTGTATGCTTGGCTTCTTTATCTAGCCATTGCAAGGTCTGGGTAATATCTAAACGTCGGCGAGAAAAGTTTTCCAAAGCTAAAAAGAATTTTTGAGCTTCGTCAACCACTAATACTTTTCCTTTTACAAAATCGATATCATCTTGCATCCTTTCAAGAAGGTAAGCGTGGTTGGTAATTAAAACTTGACTGCTTTTCGCTAGTTGGTCCGAACGCTCCCAAAAATCAACCGTTGCAAAGAGAGAATCTCTTTTCACTTGACCATCATGACGTAGCTCATCAAAATAAGACTCTAAGCGCTGCTTTTGCCTAATCTCATCCAAATCTCCTGTTTTAGTTTCAACCAGCCACACTAAGATTTGCATTTTAAAACGATTGAGCAAGCGATTTTTATCTTGGCGCTGCAGACTATGATAAAAGGCATCTAATTTGATGTAATTTCGAGGACTTTTCACACTATGGCTATTGATGTGAAAGACCTCTTTGAGCTGCTTTGCTTCATTTTCCATGATCTGATCTTGCAACAATTTTGTCGGCACACTTACTAAAATCTGCCCCTCTGCCTTAGCTAATAAAGGCAATAAGTAACCGTAGGTCTTACCAATTCCTGTCTGTGCCTCAATAAAACTAGGAACGAAAGAACCTAACCCGTCTTCAATGAGCTGTGCAAATTGTGATTGTGCAGCTCTCTCTTCTAAATCTAACAAAGCAAGATTAGTCAGAAAGTCTTGTGATAAATATTTGGATTTTCTGTATTGCTTGCTATGTTGAATGACCAAACCACCAACTTCCAAGAGATGATCTGGTAACTGAGTGGGGACTTCCTCAAAAATCTCTTCAAGAACCAAACGCGACTCAAACAGAAGATGGTCCGCAAAAGACAAAATGGTTTCCAATGTTATCTTAGGTAGGCTAGCCATTTTTTCTCTGATTTTTAGAAAAAGCTGTGCTGTCGCATAAGCATCAGCTATAGCTGTATGCGCATCTTGTAAATCTAGGTCCAAGACTTCTGCTAAATTAGGTAAACTATATTTTTCAAAGCTCGGAAAAAAGACCTGTGTCAATTCAACCGTGTCAACTCTAGGCGTTCGTAACTCATATCCTTCAAAGAACAATTCTTCTGCTAACAGATTGGCATCAAATTTGACATTATGGGCGACAAAAATACAATCCTCAATCAAGTGAAAAATCTCTCTTGCCACTTGCGAAAAATCAGGTGCCTTAGCCAAACGTTCATCGGTCAAACCTGTTAGATCTACAATATGGTCATCTAGACTTTCATGAGGGTTAACATCTGTCTCGTAAGTTTTTATAATGTGATGATTTTCGATAATCACAATACCAACTTGAATAATTCTAGCATTGCTACCTGCAGAAGTTGCCTCCAAATCAACTACGGCATATTTTCTTGATTTTTTTTGACTCATAACACCTTAATTATAGCATAGTGCAGACTATTTCAACATGAGAAAGGGGGATTTTATCTTATTTAGTCATATGTTATAATGATTCTAACCTTATTTTAGAAAGACGATTTTACTATGATAAACTCAAAAAAATCACTGGCTGAGGTTCATGCTAGTGTTTCTGTCCCAAAAACCAATAACTTTTGGAAACTTCTGATGACTTTCATAGGTCCTGGGAGTCTAGTAGCTGTAGGCTATATGGACCCTGGAAACTGGATAACAAGTGTTATTGGAGGGGCTAAGCACGGCTATAGTCTTCTCATTGTGATTCTCATTTCTTCTTTGATTGCCATGCAACTTCAGCAAATGGCTGGAAAACTAGGTATGGTTACCCAGAAAGATTTGGCACAGTTAACAGCAGAACATCTTCCAAAACCTATCCGATACCTCTTGTTTGTCATTGCAGAATTGGCTTTAATGGCAACTGACCTAGCTGAGGTTATTGGATCTGCAATTGCACTTCATTTACTTTTTGGTTGGTCCTTGATTTTCTCAGTCTTTGTAACCATATTTGATGTTTTTATCCTTCTTTTACTGATGAAATTTGGGTTTAGAAAAATTGAAGCACTGGTTAGTACCCTCATTTTAACCATCTTTTTGATTTTTCTTTATTTGACTTTTCTAGCTAAACCGCATCCCAGTGCAATCTTTGCTGGCTACCTTCCTCAGACCATCCTCTCCAGTCCTCCTAGTCAGTATGCATCACTTCTGACCCTATCACTTGGCATCATTGGAGCTACTGTCATGCCACATAACCTTTATCTGCATAGTGCTATCTCACAAACAAGAGCAGTTGATACCAGAGATAAAAAGGCATTAAAAAAGGCCATTCATTTTATGACCTTAGATTCTAATCTTCAACTTAGCTTGGCTTTTTTGGTCAATTCCCTCCTTTTAATTTTAGGCGCCAGCATTTTTCAAGGAAAGGCAGAGCATATTAAAGCATTTTCAGATATGTATCAAGCACTAGCAGACCCAAAAATTGCTGGTAGCATTGCCAGTGCTAGCCTATCAACACTTTTTGCCACAGCCCTCTTAGCTAGTGGGCAAAACTCCACCATCACAGGAACGCTGACAGGGGAAATTGTCATGGAAGGCTTTCTTAATATCACCTTACCAAGATGGTTGATTCGCATGATCACAAGAAGTGTTGCTCTATTACCTGTTGCCATCTCTGCCCTAATTTTTGGCAATACAGAAGGGGCGCTAGATCAACTCTTAATTTACTCTCAGGTCTTTTTATCTATCGCACTTCCTTTTTCCATTTTTCCTTTGATTTATTTTAGCTCTAAAAAAGACCTCATGGGGGAATTTCAAAATCGCAAATGGAATACCATATTAGCTTATGCGGCAGCTGTTATGTTGACACTGTTAAATCTCAAGCTGATTATTGACTTATGGTGAAACCTAAATCCGTAAGCTCCTCTAGGCCACCTAGATTGGTTACTTTAGTAAATCCCTCATCTTTCAAATAAAGGGCTACCTGTTCCGCACGAACTCCTGCTTTACAATAGACATAAAGTTCCTGTGTTTGATCAGCAGTTTTTGCCCAATGGGGAATATCACTCATAGGAATATTTTGGCTGCCTGTGATATGCCCTAGAGCATATTCCTCAGGTTCTCGAACATCAATCAGAAGGGCATTAGGATTCATTTTTTCTAACATTATCTACTCTTTTCTATCTTGATATTCTTAGTATAGCAAATTTTAATAAGAATATCAGATTTTTAAACGATCAAAATAACTTTCCCTTCAAACAACCTAAATACGGTGAGTAGGTCAATTCTTAATGTAAGCTTCTCTAAAATCAGTTTCTCTTTACAAGTAAGTATCTGAATTGAGATTCTCTCCTAAAAAAATACTATTTCATTTTCTCGAAATAGTAAGCATTTCAAAAAATTTACTTTTTCCTCTTTTTTAGGTAAACTGGACTTATGGAAATTATTCGACTTTTAAATGCTGTTGCACGCGAAAACACTTATCTTTTAATAAATGATAAAGCTTGTCTTGTCATCGATCCAGGAAGTGATCATGCTGCGATCATTCATCAACTAGAAAAACAAAATCGTCCCTTGGCGGCTATCTTATTAACCCACACCCACTATGACCACATCATGAGTGTGGATATTCTTAGAGAGCACTATGCTTGCCCAGTCTATGTTTCTGAAAAAGAGGCTGACTGGCTCTTTACCCCTGAGCTTAATCTTTCTGGTCTTGACCGCCACTCCGATATGCCTGATGTGATCATCAAGCCAGCAGATGCTTTTTTTAACTACCATAGTCCTTACCAGCTCTCTGGCTTTCAGTTTAGCGTCGTCCCTACACCTGGCCATTCACACGGTGGGGTTTCCTTTATCTTTGAAAAAGAGGAAACTGTCTTTTCTGGTGATGCGCTTTTTAAAGAAACTGTCGGACGTACTGACTTACCTACCAGTAACTTTGATGATCTCATCGCTGGGATAAAAGAGCAACTGCTGACGCTGCCTAATCACTATACCGTTTATCCCGGACACGGTTGGGATACCACCATTGGACACGAGAAAACCTTTAATCCGTTTTTAAAATAAGAAAAAAGCCCGTATAGGCTTTTTTTATTTTAAAATCGATAAGAGACTCTCATAAGAATCTACCACACCATAAATACGATCATCATCAATCAACCCCTTTTCTTTTAAGGCTTTAAAGTGAGCCTTAGCACACTCAATCTTAGCTAACTCTGCACCTTTTAATTGTAGACTAGACATGGAGCCCTTAGTTTCAGCTACAAAATAGACATGCTTGACAGAGCCATCTCGAAAGGCAATTGCCCAGTCAGGGTTGTAATCACCCAATGGTGTTGAAATCTTGAATCTGCTTGGCAACTTAGTATAGACCATAACATCTTCAAATTGGTCCAACTCTTCTTTAAATTGTTTCTCCGTATCAGAATCTACCTTCACATAGTTATAAACTCCTTTTCGGGATTCTAATAACCGCTTATCTGATAATTTCCCACTCTCTGGATTGTCTGTAAAGATTGAACTATCAAAAGTTTCGTCCAAGATATTGTAGCGGATATGCTCAATCACTTGGCTAGCCTTTTGCTCATTGATAAGGCGGCTAGTGCGTTGAATAAATGCCTCAGGGTTATAGGTAAACATCTCAAACTTGCTTGGTGAAATCTGATTCAAGATATTGGCAATAGTTTTTCGTTTCAACTCCGTGCGACTGGCGATTTCACCCAGTAAATCATATCGGAGTTGAATAGAGGTCTTGTCCAATTCAGCCTGACGCTTGCCATCCTTATTAACCTCGAAATCAAGACCTTGTTCAGCCTTCATTTCTTTTGCTTCAGCCTCTGTAATCATATAGCTTGGCTTTTTGACAAACAAACCCTCATTTAAAGCCTTAATAGATTTTTCAATCAACTCCTCATCATCAAACTCAACGTAGTAAGTGGACTTATGATGAATACTTTCCCACAAGCGCTTAAACTCTTGGCGATTGTAGTTATCAGGGTTGATTTCTCTAGCAAAGACCACTTCAGAATCATTTTCACGCTCAATCTGGTAACGGTTGGCATCATAAATCGTTTCTAAAATACCTTTTACAGCTACTTCATAGCCAGCAAGATTTTCAGAAAGAACAAACTGACTCGTTTCTTTTTGTTCAAAATAGGTAGCGGTTAGATTTCCCTTGCTGTCAATATAATCTTGCTTAATCAACTGGCATTCAATCTCTTTAGCCACTTCCTTGGTAACAGTCAGTTTTTGACCAGCTTCATTTTCCAAGACTTTATCGACAAAGAGGTCTACTTCCACTTTACTTGGACGATCAGCTAAGATTTCCTTGAGTTCTCTTTGCAAGTTCTTGGCAAAGTCTTCGTAGCTTTCATTGGCAATGACGGTCAATTTGTTAATGTTATGAACATCTGCTCCTAACAGTTCCTCATCCTGACGGACACCTTTTTGGTCAACAGCAAGACGCATCCCACGACCAATCTTTTGCCGTTTTTCTGTCTCCGTACCCGTATTTTTCAAGGTACAAATCTGAAAGACATTGGGATTGTCCCAGCCTTCTTTGAGGGCTGAGTGAGAGAAGATAAAGCGTACTGGCTCATCAAAGGACAGCAGACGCTCCTTGTCCCTCATAATCAGATCATAAGCATCTTTGTCGTTAGACTGGTTGTTTTTCTTCTCGGTAGTAGACTTGTAATCCACAAACTTGACCTTATCTGATTTTTTTACCTTATCAACGGAGAAATAACCTGCGTGAACGGGATTGCCTTCCTGGTGATTATTCAAATAATGCCAAAAGTTTGTGCCATGGAGGTTGGGATCAGCCAACAAAGCCTTAACTTGTGCTTCATACTCTTCTTCAAAAATCTGCGCATAAGTTCCATTGTAGGCTTCATTTTGATCATCATAGCACTTGTACTTGGCAACTTCATCGATGAAGAAAAGGGATAGCACCTTGATACCTCGTTTGTAAAGGCGTTCTTCTTTTTGCAAGTGACTGGCAATAGTTTCTCTTATCTGAATACGGCGGATATCATCTTCATTGGTTTCCCCAATCACTTCGCCCACATAGAGTTTGCGATTGGCACCGATTTGAATAGAATTTTCACCTTCACACGCATCAAAATGACTCAAGGTCCAACCATCTTGATAGGCTGGTAGGTTGCCTGACTCTTCAAAAAGAGCAAAAGGCTCTTCCACCAATTTGGTCACACGCTTGACATCACCTAACTTGGTCCGCACTTCAAACTCAATCCGAGCTTTTGGAGAACCTGATTTTTGCGGAACCAGTTCTTGCAGATAAAGGTAGCCTTGTGTACCTGTGGTAGAAGTCTGCTCCACGGTCTTAACGGCAATCTTTTTAACCAACTTTTTATTGTAGGCATCTAAAGCATCTAAGCGATAAATCATATCGTGCTTGTCTTTATGGGTCGCTGAATAGCGAAGGGTAAACAAGGGCTTAAAGTCCTCCAAGCGTTCTTTGGTCTTTTTCCCCTCAACCGACTGAGGCTCATCAATAATCAAAATAGGATTGGTTGCTGCAATGACATCTATCGGTCTTCTCCACTGGAAACTTTCCTGCTCGGTATGAATCCGACGTGCGTCTTTACCTTTAGCGTTAAAGGCTTGTGAGTTAATGACCATAACCTGAATATCCGAGGAGTTGGCAAACTGGTCCAGCTCTCCCAGACGGCTAGAGTCATAAACAAAATAGCGCGGCTTCTTGCCATACTCCATCTGGAAATGGTCCGCCATCACCTCAAAGGACTTGAGCACACCCTCACGAATAGCGATGCTTGGCACTACGATGATAAACTTGAGCCAGCCATACTGCTTATTGAGCTCCATCAAAGTACGAATGTAGGTATAGGTCTTCCCTGTCCCTGTCTCCATCTCAATGGTCAAATTATAAGACGGGCGACCATCCACATTTTGAATAGATAAGTTCTCAGAAGGTTTTAGACCAAAGCGGAGCTGCTGAGCTCGTACCTGCTGGCTGACAGTGTCCTGTGAAAGCTGGATAGGAGCATTGCGAAAACCGATAAAGTTCATATCCGTGTCTGCTTCTATCCCCTTCCCCTTATCCATGTGGTAATCAAAACCGCTGTGCTTGCCCTGACCAGAAAAAACATCCACAACAGAGGCCACCGCATCTAACTGAAATTGCTGCTGCTTAAATTGAAGTTTCATTGGTTGCCTCCGTTAATAAAATCTTTTCCCAAATTATTTGTAAATTCATCATGAACTTTTTTTATTCGTGAATTTGAAATCTTTTGTGACTTTCTAATTTCAAGTTCCATTACTGTTACCAATGTATCGTTTAATTGGTCAAACGATCCATAATTTGTTGAACGAGGTTTTCCAATTTTTTTGAAGTTTTGAATAACCTCAATCTCTTCATCCATGGCATCAATAAATTCTTGTAAGATTTTTGCAACACTGTCACTAGCTATTAGATAGCCTTTCGCATAAAGTTCTCGAATTTTTTCATATTGTTCTAAAATCAATTCGTGGTCATTATAAATTTTTTCAAGATAATAAGCCAATTCTCCATATAATTCTATCCTTTTTTCAAACAAAATCATATGAGCATTATCTTTTTTGGTCTTCCACATTGCAAGAATGGATAATAATACAGCAGCAATCCCTATTAAAGTTTGACTAATGTTTGAAATCATTTCCCAGTCCATCACCCTACACCACCTTCACTTTGGTATTTGGTGCTTCTTCTTTGAAGATTTGACCGAGGTTGATTTTGGCTGCTGAGTTGGCGAAGGATTCATCCTTAAAGACAGCACGGAGGGGTTCTTCTTTGGCAATTTGACGGAGGACGCTTTCTGAAATCTCATCCGCAAAGCAGGCAATCAAGGCACCGTCTGCCACATTATAAATAGCTGTACCGTCAATTTGAGTTTTAGAGATTGGAAGAGATAATTCCATACCCCATGTCAACATAATCTGGAAGAGCAAGTCAAGATCTGTACGATCATCTTTGATATTTGAAACGCTGTCAAAGAGACTTTCTTGGCTAATGATTTCTGGTGTTTGGCTAACATCCTTAAAGTTTGAAGTGTCCAGCTTGTAAGCCCTGAAGCCAAAATCTTGCTTGCCGACTGTTTCAGGATGTTCTTCCTGAATCTTTTTAGCAGCCCTACGGATCCGCTCACGAGAAATCTGGTCAATGGTTTCATAGCCTGCTTCTTTCGCAGCTGACTTGTCCGCCACTTGCTCGTCCAGCGTACAGAGAATGTACTTGCGATTGCCTCCGTCTTCTGCGTTCAACTGCATAACCGCATCAGCTGTGGTTGCAGAACCAGCGAAGAAGTCGAGGACAAGTCCGTTTGTTTGAACTGAAATTGTCAAAATATCTTGAATAAGACCTACTGGTTTTGGATTATCAAACAACGATGTAACGTTAAATAATTCTTTTGTTCTCCTGCTACCTGCAGAGGTGTCATATTTCACATCTTGCCAAAATGTTTTTGCTTTCACTGTACGTTGCTCACCATCGACTATATCTCGCATCTTAACATATACTCGCCAGATTCCATTAACACATTTTGCAACCAATTCAGTATCACATTTTTCTAAAAACGTATCCTTACCCCATCTCCAACGTCCATCTTCTCCATTGATTTTTGTTGGTAATATCTCTATAGCACCCGGAAACATATACAAAGAAAATTTAAATTCTGATTCCGAATAATAAATTGGGTAGTACATATTGGGTCTATCTTTACGTGAACCATTTTTCCCTGTTTTTTGTAGTCCAACTTCCTTGTATCTACTAATTGAATCGTTAAATTTAAATTCCGCTAAGTAATCTTCTGTAGGTTGAAAACCTAAAAGTTTAGTTCGTTCCGAATCTTTTGAGTAACAGAGCAGATACTCACCAGCAGTTGCGAAAAAACTATCATCCGACCGACCTTTTAAATTATTAACATTAAAAATTTGTCCACAAATATTCTCCTCCCCAAATATCTCATCACAGATAGCTTTGAGGTTGGCTTGTTCGTTGTCGTCAATGGAGATAAAAATAACGCCACTATCTTTGAGAAGGTTGCGAGCAAGGACCAGGCGCGGGTACATCATATTGAGCCAGTCGGAGTGATAGCGGGCGGAGGATTTTTCATTCTTGGTCAAGCCCACCCGTTGCAAGCCGTCCTCATCTCGCAGGTCCATTTCATCTGCTAGTTCTTCCTCGCTCATCTGGAATTTATCCGAGTAGACAAAGTCCTTGCCTGTATTGTAAGGTGGGTCAATGTAAATCATGTCAATCTTGCCCAGATAAGACTCCTGCAAGACCTTGAGGACTTCCAAGTTGTCCCCTGTAATAAAGACATTTTCAGACTTATCAAAGTCAACACTTTCCTCAAGATCTGGGCGAAGGGTCTGGCTGGTCGGTTTACCTGCCTCCGCAATCGCTCCGCGTTTGCCGACCCAGGTAAACTCATAGGACTCCCGCCCCTCAACAATCTCTCTTGAAAGGAATTGGCGTAGCTTGTCAAAGTCAATGGCTGGACGCAACCTGCCATTTTCATCGCTACTTTCTGTCAGAACCTCAGGAAAAAGCTGACCAATTTTTGTAATATTGTCTGATAAAATATCTTTTGAAGTCAGGTCTAACTTTTCAACTTGAGTGTAGTCTCCAAGCTTTTGCTGTGCTGTGCTGTGCTGTGCTGTGCTGTGCTCATGATAATCTCCTTTTCTTAGGCTGTCAAGCCTTTTTTGATGATGTAGATAAAAAATTGTCAAACGATTTTAGTTTGTGATATAATAGTTTTGAAAAAGGGATTGAGCGCCAACTCAATCCCAGTATCGTTTCCTTCCGTTTTCGAGAAACGACCTCAAACAGTCTCCCAGACTGTTTGAGCATTTTAAAGACGGGACGAATGAAGATTACAGTCAACCTGCTAGTTCACTCGGTCAAAGTTTCGTAGCGGTTGGCTGTCTTTTATTTTTTACGATTGTTAAAAATAAATGTCAGTAGCACGATTAGTAACGTGCCAAACTGAAACATCAGCCCAAGGGCCTCTGCGACAGACATTAGTTAGAGTAAAATCAATTGAGATGCTGATTGTCTTTGGCATCGACATGAGATTTTTGAAACAATACTTTTCAAAAATCGAATTAGTGCAACTTTTAGCCAAAATGACTAGATTTTGGCGTTTTTTGATGAGAAAGTTTTACTTTCCATCAAAAATGAAGTTGCCACCTCCCAAAATAGATTTCCGCCCCGCTTTTGGAACTTTTCTACTGTTCTATTTTACCATATTTTCCACAGATTTTACTGTGGATTTTTTTGAACCTGTATTCACTTGTGAAGTGCTTTCATATAAGTAATAGTTTTTAGCTAATCCAGGCAGTTTTTTGAAGAAATACTGCCTGGATTTTGAATAAAACGAACGATGAATATCTTAAAAACTAGCCTTAGATGAAGGTGCTGAACTGTGAATGCTGGTTCTCAACTGTTGGATTTCTTCTTCTAGGGCTTTGTAGGCCTTTCGAAGCTCCATTTGTTTGCGCATGGCTTTTTCGGCAAACATCTTTTTCTTGAGCTGGGCTGCTTGTTTTTCCAATACTGCTAAGCGCTCTGTACTCTCAATCTGATCCTTGACAGAAGCTCCACTCTTCACCAACTCTTCTTTTCCAGCTTGCTTGACTAGGTTATCATAAAACTGATCCAAGTCTCTTTCTTGGTAGGTCAATTCCAGTGGTTTGTCGGTTTGAAAGCTACGGATAATCTTGAAATTCCGACCCTCTCTTGGTTGCGCCAGCTTTTCCTTAAAATGAATCAAATACTGGCTAGTCCCGTCTGGAAATACCAGATGAAAGAGAGTGTAAAATCCCAGATAAGTGTCCAGCTCTGCTAGTAAGTGCGGGTCTAGTTGCTGGCTCAAAAGGTCAATCCGAAGGACGATAATTTGCTGAATGGTCTTGCCCACTGGAATGGGGAGGGTCTTGGCATCTAATTGATGGGTAGCGGTAATCTGGCCGATTTGTTGCCGGAGGAGCTGCTTATCAGCTGTAGACAGGCCAAAATTATCTAGAAAGTCCTTGTTGCCTTTTTGATAAGGCTTATAGAGGACTTTGGGTCTTGGAATCTGAGTAGAAGGTAAAAATGGCATCTTAGTCTTCTCCTTTCAAAACGGCAAAGAAGGCCATCAGTTCAAAATCATCACTTCCGTCCACCCCGCTATCCATAAAGTCAATGGTATCTGATGTGAAGAGGGACTCATTGAAGGTCTCCTCATCGCTCTCCACGAGATTTTCAAGACTTCTTTGCAAGAGGTCGGAGTAATGCTCCATTTTGGCGCCATCATCAGTGGCACGATTGTAGGTTGCCACCAAATCTTTCTCAGGCTGATTTTTGCCCTTGGTAATCATGCGTAGGTGCTCCAGTAATGCCTTGGTATCCGCAATGGAGTAGACCGTTTCTCCCTGGTCACTGATATAGACCAGATAGTAGGGATGAAGACGATTTTTCTTGCTGAGATGGGTCTGGTTGGCAATATTTTTCAAGAGGAAGATGGCTCCAGCTGGTTGACCTTGCCCTGCCTGCACCACTGCTTGAAGACCTTTAGGCATAGCTTCTAACTCTGGGTGTTTGGCTAAATAGCTGAGCAGGTCCATACGGTAGTCTTCCAAACCTAGATCCATAATGGAAATCCCCTCATTCATATCTTCCAAATCAACGACCTCTGTCTGGAGGCGTTCAAGCTGTTTCTTCCGATAATTATTGTCCTCGATTTCCTCATTGGTCAAGACATTGTCATCAGCCGTTGAAGTCAGTACAGAAATTTTCATTCTGGATTCCACACGCGCCTTGAGATCGATATAAGCGTCCAAAGCAATGTTGGGCCAAAAATTGACCAGCTGGATGTATTTGTTCTGACTACCGATACGATCTACCCGACCAAAGCGCTGGACAATACGGACAGGATTCCAGTGAATGTCATAGTTAATCATGGTATCAGCGTCTTGCAGGTTTTGACCTTCTGAGATAACATCCGTTGCTATTAAGACATCAATTTCCCGCTGATCATCAGGATAAAGCAAGTCCTTCTGCTTGGATCGCGGTGAAAAATAGGTCAGAAGGGTGTTCAAGTCCTTATTTTTTAGCGGTAAGGTAGCCGAAAAGCCCTTGGTCCCTGAGATCTGTGCTGTGTGAAGTCCGTACTTATCCAAAAGATACTGACTGATAGTTTTATAGAGATAGTCTGTAGTCGTCGCAAACGCTGAGAAGATAATCAATTTTTTGTTTTCTGGATTGATAGGGTTTGCTAGCTTGTTATCTATCAGGTTAATTAAGGTTTGTAATTTCTGATCTTCCTGTGGAGTAATAAGTTTAACTAGATCTTCTAACTCCCTCAAAATTGTCTGGTCAGCTTGTAAATCTCGTTTCCAAGACAGGTAATCCATGTCCGATAACTTAATAGGGAATTTCTTTCCAACAAAGATATCCGTATTGCTATCTTCAATATCAAAATCATCCTCAACTAATTCTTGGAAGGAAATCTTATCATCTCCACCGACAGTTTCAAACGCTTCAATACTCAAAATTGTCTGATCTACATAAGCCTTTACTACATCAATTAAGGTGAATCTAAAAGCCTCCACTGAGCTTTCTAGGCGTTTTAAGAGGTTAATCATCATCAGTTTCTTAATCCCTGTTTCACGCCCAAGCTGAGTCAATCCTTGACCTTCCTTTTTTTCATAAAGACAGCGTTTTGAGGGATGAATATAGATACTAGGTTGATAGATGGTCAACTGTAATTGATCGAGCAAGGTATAGATTCGCTCATAAGTAATATCTTTTTGACTTACCGTCAAATCTGGATAAAAATTTTGGGGTGCCAGTCGTTTCGGAAAATCACCAATGGCATTTCTATCATAGAATTGTCTAATATGTTTACGGCTACGAGCAATGGTCACGCTATCAAGAACTTTAAAGAAGTCAAAATCAAGTTTATCTAGCAAAGCTGCTGTCGTACGTGATTCTGCTGGCAGATCTACCCATTGATTATAAGCGGTTTGAGCCATGCGAAAGATATCATTGACCGATGATTTAGTATCTAATTTGGCATCCAATTGTTCTGAATCACCTTCATAGGCTAGGGCAATCTGATTTTTCAAGTCATTAAAACGGTTATTAACTGGGGTTGCAGACAGCATGAGGACTTTTGTCGGCACGCCACTTTTGATAATCCGATTCATCAAACGGGAGTAGCGATTTTCACGACCTTCTTCAATCTCTGCATCCGAAGAACCACCGTTTCTAAAGTTATGTGATTCATCAATGACCACTAGATCATAGGTGTCCCAACGATTAAGCGCCAAATCAATCCCATTTGAGATTCCCTTATCCCGACTGAGGTCTGTATGGTAGAGGACATCATACTGAAGATAACGGTCATAAATAGGATTATTAACATAATCATGACGGTACATGTTCCAGTTATGCTCCAACTTTTTGGGGCAAAGTACCAAGATTCGTTTGCCACGATAGGCATAGTAGGTCATGACAGCAAGAGCTGTAAAGGTTTTTCCTAAACCGACCGAATCCGCCAAGATACAGCCGTTGTATCGTTCCAATTTTGAAATCAAGGACTTGACCGCATCCTTTTGAAAATCATACAAGAGATTCCAAATCTTGGTTTCCTTATATTGAACATGCTCATTTGGCAGTTGGTCTTGATTAACGTCTTCCAAAAATTCACTAAAGATATTATAAAGCATGACATAATAGAGAAACTCTGGTGAGTGCTCCTTGTGAGCCAAGGTTAGATTTTCCAAAATTTCCTCAGTTACATCACGAAAATACTCATCATTGTTCCAATAATCTTCAAAGTTTCTCAAATAAGTCAAACTTTGTGGCTCAGTATAAAGGTTACGGCTGGATTTAAAGAGAGAATTTTCATAACCAAGTTCCTTACGGTCAAAGTTTTTCAGCTTGTCAACTGCGATAATTTGATCGTTTTCAATCCGTATGCCGTTGTCAATTTCTTCATGAACATTGATAGACTTAAACTGAGCCTTTCTACGTACCCAATCGGCACATTCTTTAGCAAGTGATTTTTGGGTTAATTCGTTCATCAATTTCAATTCATACTCTGCCCCAAATATTGATGACTCACGTTGTTTCTTTGGTATGATATATTCACGGTATTCTTTAGCAACTTCATTAGTCGTAAAAGTTGGACTGGTAAAAATAAATTTCAACTCTTCAATTTGCTCTAGCTCTTCTTTCAAAGATTGATAAGCAAACATAGAAAAAGTTGCCGCAGCCATTTTTACCTTACTGCCTTTTCCTAGATGTTCTTTTAACTGATCCCCCAAGAGAACCAGTCGGTTATCAATTTCCATCAACTACTCCTTCTTTAACAAGTCACACATTATTATACAATATTATTAACTTCAAAAACAATAAAAATTAAAAAGAGGCCTGAGCCTCTTTTGTTATACTTTCAAGAAACGTCTCATTGAGAGAACTGAACCTAGTGCTCCAATCACCATACCGACAGCTGCCATGGCAACAATCATAACTGGGATAAAAAAGCTAGGGGCATAAAGTGAGAGATTGTCTTCTTGGAAACTTGGATTCATCCCTTGATAAACCCAAGTATAGATAAAGAACATCAAGAGAGCTGGAACAATAGTTCCAATTAAGCCAATCCAAGCCCCCTCAAAGAAGAACGGTCCTTTAATGTAGGAATTTTTGGCACCTACAAGACGCATAATTTGAATTTCATTTTGACGTGCCATAATGGTGATACGAATAGTATTTGAAATGATAAAAATCGCAATCAATAACAAAATACCTGTCCCTGCTAGACCACCAATACGGATATAATTGGTAACAGTTGTTAAACGCTCGATATCTGCTCCACCAAAGTCAACCGAATCAACCTCTTCTAAATATTGAATTTTTGCACTCAAACTTTTCAAGGAATCAGACGAGGTCAACTTAACTTCGTAAACATCCAAAAGTGGACTAGATTCCCAATCATCACCTAAAGTAGCCTTATATTTTTCTAGTTGTGCTTCCTTACTAGAATAAGTGATACTTTTGACTTGATCAAAAGCCATAATTTGATCATAAACCTTGTGATAATTCTTATTTGTAACGGTTTCACCTTTATCATTTTTAATCGTCTTTTGAGCGTCTGTCGATCCTTCTGATAAGCGAACTAAAATAGGAACATTCCCTTCAATATCTCTAGTCACCTTCTCGACATTTAACATCACTGAGGCAAACAAGCCCAATAGAATCAAGGTAATCGTCACAGAGGTTGTCGCAGCAAAGGTCATCCAACCATTACGTTTAATACTTTTCAGTGACTCCCAATTATAGCGAAAGAAACGCATCCGCACCATTAAAGTCACAAGCAAAGCAAGGATAATTACCCCTACACCTATTAGAATCCAAGGAGCTGCATTTCCGCCCACCTCTTGGCTACGTTGCCAAATTTGTTTCAATAGATTAGTCATCGTATCCATAGTCTCCTTCCTCTTGATCACGTACTAAACGTCCTTCTTCAACTGCTAGAACACGATGTTTCATAGTGTTGACAATAACACTATTATGCGTTGCCATAATCACAGTTGTCCCTTGAAGATTGATACGCTCAAGCAACTGCATTATCTCTAGCGCAATTTCAGGATCTAGGTTACCTGTTGGCTCATCGGCAATCAAAAGTTTTGGATTATTGACAATGGCACGCGCAATCGCAACACGTTGCTGCTCACCACCTGATAATTCCTCAGGAAATGAACGTGATTTATGTTTAAGACCAACTAAGTTCAATACCTCTGGCACACGCTTTTTAATATCCTTACGTTTGCTCCCAATCACTTCCATGGCAAATGCAACATTTTCATAAACCGTCTTTCGCTGAAGCAATTTATAGTCTTGGAAGACAACTCCAATGTTACGACGTAAAATAGGAACTTGACGCGCTTTAAGTTTTGTCAACTCAAATTCACCAACTTTAATGGTCCCTTTGGTTGCAGTTTCCTCACGGTACAAGAGCTTAATAAAGCTTGATTTTCCTGCTCCAGATGGACCAACAAGATAAACAAACTCTCCCTGATTGATAGAGACTGATAAATCTCTGAGTGCTGTAGAGCCACGTTTATATTTTTTGGTCACTCCTTTAAGTTCAATTAAGGCCATATTTTTCCTTTCTCTTATTCCATACGCCATTTTAGATAAGCGTCAATAAAGCCATCTAACTCGCCATCCATCACCTTATCCACTTGTGCTACCTCAAAGCTAGTTCGATGGTCTTTGACCATAGTATAAGGAGTAAAGACATATGATCTGATCTGACTTCCCCATGTAATCTCTTTTTTATCTCCTTTTAGAGCTGAGACTTCTTCGGCTTTTTTCTCTTGCTCCATTTGATAAAGCTTAGCCTGCAACATCTTCATGGCACGATCTCGGTTTCCATACTGGGTACGATCAACTGTGGAAGCTACGACAATTCCTGTTGGAATATGTGTCAAACGCACACCAGTTGAAACCTTGTTGACATTTTGTCCACCAGCACCACCTGAACGGAAAGTATCCATCTTAATCTCATCATCTCTAATCTCAACTTCAATGGTATCATCAAGTTCAGGCATTACCTCGACAGAAGTGAATGACGTGTGGCGTCGTTTGGCTGAGTCAAAAGGTGAAATCCTTACTAAACGATGTACCCCCATCTCAGACTTCAACAAGCCATAAGCATTTGGTCCTTCAAACGATAAGGTAACAGATTTAATGCCAGCCTCATCACCTGCTTGATAGTCCAAAACCTCAACCTTAAAGCCTTTAGCGTTTCCAAAACGGGTGTACATCCTCATGAGCATTTCTCCCCAATCTTGAGCCTCTGTTCCCCCTGATCCTGGGTGAATTTCCAAAATTGCATTATTATTATCGTAAGGCTCTGACAATAAGAGAGTCATCTCATAGCTGGTCATGATTTTCTCTAACTTTACAAGGCTCTCCTCTAACTCTTCTTGTAAAGAAGCATCTTCGGCTAGCATGTCTTGAAGAATCTCAACTTCATCAACCAGATCCTCCATATTGTGGAAGGTTTCATATTTTTGCTTTAACTCATTTAATTCTTGAGACGTTTTTTGCGCTGCAATGTTATCATTCCAAAAATCTGGCTCAGTCATACGATTTTCTAGCAGGGCAATCTCTTCTTCTAGGCGATCTAAGTCAAAGAGACCTCCTGAAGCTAGTCAACTTCTCTTTATGTTCTACTATTTTTTGACGGATTTCTGCAATATCCATACTATACCTCTTTCTTTTCAATCCTTTTCATTTTATCATAAATAGCCTATATTTGCCATTTTTTAAGGACTCTGGCACGCTCATCCATAATATCACTATTAGATGAATCAATCCTTAACACAAAATTTTGAATCTCTTCATTCGGTTTTTTGATAATTTCTCCAATAGCCCATATGGCTGTTGCAACATGGATAGGATTTTGATTTTTATCAATGATTTCTAAAAGTTTCACCACTGCTGTTTTATCATGAGCATTAGCTAAAGCGATAATCGCATTTCGTTGCAAGATATTTTTTCCACGCCAAGATCCCGCAATCATTCCAAATTTCTCCTTGAACTGAGTATTTGATAATTCAAGAAATGGGATCAATTCTGGGTGCGCTAATTCTGGATCAATCTCTGTGACAGGAGGATGGTCAATCCCTTTATTATAAGGGCAGGAAATTTGACAAATATCACAGCCATAGATAACCGTCTTTATTTTTTTCCGAAATTCTAAAGCCATCATTCCCTTATCTTGGGTTTGAAAGCTCAGACAACGTTTCGCATTCATGGTTGAATCACCATTTAAACAAGAGGTGGGACAAGAAGTTAAACAGCGCGTACAATCACCACAACCATAATCAACAGGCTGATCAGGTTCAATCTCTAAATTGGTAATCAACTCCCCTAAAAACATATAAGAGCCGTATTCTTTAGAGATAACCAGCCCATTTTTTCCGATAAAACCAATCCCTGCTCGCCTAGCAACTGCCGTATCAACCAAAGCACCTGTATCAACCATAGCCTTATGTTCATAAGGAAAACCTTCCTCTTGACATAGCCCTTCGATTCCTTCTGAAAGTTTTTTTAGCTTGTCAGCAACGACGTAATGATAATCAAGCCCCCAACTATTTGGTGTTATCTTCCCCCGTTTATATTCGGTTTTTTGAGGTTGCTGGGGAAGTTTATGAGGATAAGCAATTGCAATGGAGATAATGGTTTTAGCACTTTCCAGTGACAGTCTTGGTTTCACCCTCTCCTCAATATTTTTATGTTCAAAACCTGAGTTAGTACCATTTTCGACTGCTAAGCGCAAGCTTTTCTCCAAATAAGAAAAATCATCAGCTGTTGTAAAACCTATCTTTGAAATGCCAATATCATTGGCTAATTCTTGAATCCTTTTTTTAATATCCATATCTTTATTTTAGTGGAAAGCTGTTTACGATGCAAGAAAAATAGGTTGGATAACTCCAACCTATTTAGGATGTTCTAAATCTTCTGGATGTTGAAATAAATCATTTTCTTCTTCGGATAAAGTCCAAGTCAAGCGAGACAAAAGGGGAACATCTACCATACTCATATAAGGGTAATTTTGATAGACTTCAAAAGTAACGCTGTGAGCTTTACCATCATCTCGAACATCAATCACTTCGTAACGGTAGCTGACCTCGGCATCTTTTGGAAGCTCCTCTATATCACTGGTATTTGCTCCTGACTCACCAATTTTTTCATTTAAAATAGCCAAAATCTTTTGATTAGTTATTTTTGCCACTTGTTCATGACGAGCATTATAAACAAGGATATGATCTTGCTTTGCTGAAACTTGCCGACAAGCTACTAAAATCCAAAAAGATAAGATGAGACTGAACACACTGAGACTAACTAGTCTGAACCCCTTTTTCATAACTGCCACCTCCTCTTTATTGTATTATATCACTAACACAATATTGTGTCAAGGATTAATAAAAGAGCCAAGGGGTTGACCTTAGCTCTTTTATCATTTTTTCTCAATCTTCAAAATTTTAGATTGCTTTTTCATCGTAACCAAGTTTACGTTGAACAAATTTGACGATTTCAACTGCCAATACCATGATTAAACTTCCAATGATGGTTACTAACCATTGTGTCGGAGATAAGACAGACACATGGAAGAAGGTATTAAATCCTGGAATAACAATTGTTGCCATCAACAATAAGAAAGCAAGTGGGATAGACCAGTTGAAGAGTCTGTTTTTAAAGAGTCCCACTGTAAAGATAGACTGGTAAACAGATTTAACGTTATAAGCATGTACCAACTGGATAAGACCCAAAGTCACATATGCCATCGTCAATGCATCTGCGTGAATTTCTTTATAAGTTGCATGTTCTGGGTAAAGAAGTGCAAAACCATATACCCCAAGAACGAGGATAGTTTGTAAAATTCCTTGATAGATGATGGAACTCATCACACCACCTGAGAAGAAGCTTGAGTTACGTCCACGAGGCTTATGCGTCATAACACCTGGTTCTGCCGGTTCAACACCAAGCGCGATCGCTGGAAGGGTATCAGTTACTAAGTTAATCCATAAAAGATGAACTGGTTCAAGAACATCCCAACCAAATAAAGTCGCAAGGAAGATTGTTAGAACCTCTGCGGTATTAGCTGAAAGAAGGTACTGAATAGTTTTTTGAATGTTAGAGAAGACCTTACGTCCTTCTTCAACAGCAACAATAATGGTTGCAAAGTTATCATCTGCAAGGACCATATCAGATGCTCCTTTAGATACCTCTGTACCTGTAATCCCCATACCAATACCAATATCGGCTGTCTTAAGTGATGGTGCATCATTAACACCATCACCGGTCATAGCAACTACCTTACCATCATTTTGCCATGCTTTCACAATACGAACCTTATGTTCAGGAGAAACACGCGCATAAACAGAATATTGTTTGAAAACTTTTTGGAATTCTTCATCAGATAATTCATTAAGTTCTGCGCCAGTGAAGACATGATCTTCTGTATCACCTTCTTCAATAATACCAAGACGCTTAGCGATAGCTTCTGCAGTATCTTGATGGTCTCCTGTGATCATGATTGGACGAATACCAGCTTCCTTAGCCACACGAACTGCTTCTGCTGCCTCTGGACGCTCAGGGTCAATCATTCCGACAAGACCTGAGAAGACTAAGTCATTTTCAACAATGTCTGACTCAAGTTCAGGGATAGCATCAACGTACTTGTATGCCATCATCAAGACACGAAGGGCTTGTTTAGCCAATGATTTATTGGTAGATAAGATAGCAGACTTATCTTCTTCTGTGATTGGACGGATAGAGCCATTATCTTCAATCTGTGTAACGCGCTTAAGTAATTGATCAGGCGCACCTTTAACAGCAACCAAGAACTTACCATCTGCTTGCTGGTGAATGGTTGACATGAGTTTACGTGTTGAATCAAATGGTAACTCCGCAACACGAGGCTCATCAACTAAAGCTTCACGAACATCAAAATCATGATCAAGACCAAACTGAACAAGAGCTGTTTCCGTTGGATCTCCAATTAATTTCCCTGTTGGATCAACTTTAGTATCATTCGCAAAGTTCATGACACGAAGAGTTGAGTTACTTGCCTCAAATGCTTCTTTTGCATCAATCAATTGACCGTTTGTATAGACTTTTTCAACTGTCATTTGGTTCATCGTTAAAGTACCAGTTTTATCTGATGCAATAATTTCAGTTGAACCAAGTGTCTCAACAGCAGGCAACTTACGTACAATTGAATTACGTTTAGCAAGAACCTGTGTTCCAAGAGAAAGCACCACGGTAACGATGGCAGGAAGTCCTTCTGGAATAGCTGCAACAGCAAGTGCCACAGAGGTCATCAAACCTTCAAGTGGAGCCTGTCCTTGGATGAACACACCAACCGCAAAAGTAATGGCTGCAATCACTAAAACAGCATAAGTAAGTGTCTTAGATAAGTCATTCAAGTTTTGCTTAAGTGGTGTATCAGATTCGTCTGCATTAGCCAACATCCCTGCAATTTTACCAACTTCGGTAAACATTCCTGTATTGGTTACGACACCAATACCACGACCATAAGTGACGTTAGAGTTTTGATAAGCCATGTTTACACGGTCACCAATCCCTGCATCAGCTTCTAATGTTACCGTCAAATCTTTTTCAACAGGAACAGACTCACCTGTCAGCGCAGCTTCTTCAATTTTAAGAGAGTTTGCTTCTAACAAGCGCATATCTGCAGGCACCACATCTCCCGCTTCAAGCATAACCACATCACCTGGAACAAGATCTTTAGAGTCCACCTCTACTACGTGACCATCACGAAGGACACGAGCAACTGGACTAGACATGTTTTTTAAGGCTTCGATTGCTGCTTCAGCTTGACCTTCTTGATAGACACCAAAAGCTGCGTTAAGGACAACTACTGCCAAAATGATGACAGCATCTGCCCAATCATGACCACCTGTGGTAATAACTGATAGAATTGCGGCAACCAACAGGATAATGATCATCAGGTCTTTGAACTGATCTAGAAATTTTGCTAAGAGGGTGCGTTTTTCCCCTTCATCAAGTTCATTACGACCGTACTCTGTGAGACGTTTACTTGCTTCTTCACCAGTTAACCCTTCTGCTGAAGAGCCTAAGCTTGTCAACACATCGTCTGCATTTTGCGTGTAAAAAGTATCACGCTTTTGTTCTTTGGACAATTTTTCTCCTCCTTGGCCTCTATTTCTAAATGAAAAAGAGACCTGTTTTTATTAAAACAAGTCTCGCTATTTAAGATAGGGCCGGAAATAATTTCGGACTGACGACCCTATCACGATAAATATCGTTAGCTACTCCCTCGATTTGTTCTCTATTATAGCAAATTTATAAGGAAATTCAAACCATTTCTACTTTTGAAATCGTTTTCTAAATCCATGAAATTTTCATTTCGTAGTCTGCAAATATTTCTTGACTCTCTAACCCTTTTAAACGATAAGATAAATGAAGACATTGTTGATTTAAATCAACTTGATAAACGTCAGTTTGAGTAACAAAGTGTTGAATCCCTAAAGGTGTCGGAATAGTGACAACTGCTTCCTGACCTTCTAAAAAGCGCATAATGGTTTTAGGAGTTGAAAAGCGTGTCATTGTCATCTCAACGGATGAGAACTTGATCACAACTTTTTCTTTCTCTGAATTAGTAAAAAGTAAATAGTCATACCCTCCTTTTTGAAGCCATTCTCCCTCATGGACTTCGTGAATGTATTCGACCTCTTCACCCATTTGAATCTTATTTTTTAGACTAATTTTCACCACGATATCTCCTCTTAAACTATTCTTTTCTATTCTATCAAAAATTCCGCAAATTTGTCTTAGTTTGTTTAGCGCTAACTTTTCCAAAAAATAGGACTTTTTGCTATAATACTAACTATGATTGAAAAAATCTTCCGTGATCCTGTTCACAATTACATTCAAGTCAATTCTTTGGTTATCTATAACCTCATCAATACCAAAGAATTTCAGCGTCTCAGACGAATCAAACAACTGGGAACAAGCTCATTTACCTTTCACGGTGCTGAACATAGTCGCTTTTCCCACTGTTTAGGGGCTTATGAGATTGCCCGACGGGTCTCTGATAAATTTGAACGGCATTATCCAAATCAGTGGTCTCCCAAGGAGTCTTTTTTAACCATGGTTGCTGCACTTTTACATGACTTGGGGCATGGTCCCTTTTCACACACCTTTGAACGCTTATTTCATACTGATCATGAGGCTGTAACTCAAGAGATTATTACAAATCCTGAGACAGAAATTTGTCAGATTCTTAAAACCGTTTCTGAGGATTTCCCAAATCAAGTGGCTAGTGTGATTGACCATACACATCCTAATAAGACTATTGTCTCTCTGATTTCAAGTCAAATTGATGTGGATAGAATGGATTATTTATTAAGAGATTCTTACTATACTGGGGCAAGTTACGGACAGTTTGATTTAACCCATATTCTAAGAACCATTCGCCCTGTAGCATCAGGAATTGCTTTTGATCAAAAAGGGATGCATGCTGTCGAGGACTATATCATCCGTCGCTATCAAATGTACACGCAAATCTATTTCCACCCTGCTAGTCGGTCGGTTGAATTAGTGTTAGAAAAATTGTTACAACGTGCAAAATGGCTCTATCAAAAAAATCCAAATTATTTTTCTTTGAGTGCTCCAAAGCTGGTTCCCTTCTTTAAAGAAATCACTACTCTAGAAGATTATCTCTATCTAGATGATAGCATCTTAACGAGCTACTTTCAAAGTTGGATAGAGTCTGAGGATGCTATTTTATCTGATTTGGCTGCTTCTTTTATCAACCGTAAGCTATTCAAATCACTTTCTCTAGATGAAAAGGATACCAGTACCTTGTCCGCTCTAAAACAATGTATCGCAGCAGTTGGGTTTGATCCTGATTATTACACAGGATGCCATAAAACTGTAGATTTACCCTATGATAGTTATCATCCAAGAGATAAAAAACCTCGAACACAAATTGATATATTAGATAAGCACGGATCTATTGTTGAACTCTCACAACTCTCCAGTCTAGTCAGTAGCCTAACTGGAAAACAGCAAATCGACTTTCGTTTCTATTTTCCAAAAGAAATGTTAGAAGAAGATGATCTATTTTTAGAAACCAAGCAAGCTTTTAAATTACTTTTGAAACAATAAGGAGAATCTATGTCCATCAAACTTGTTGCTGTCGATATTGACGGTACACTCATTAACAGTAAACGCGAAATCACTCCAGAAGTCTATCAAGCTGTACAAGAAGCAAAACAAGCTGATGTCAAAGTTGTTATTACGACAGGACGTCCCATTGCAGGAGTTAAATCTCTCTTATCTCAACTCAATCTTGAAGATGAAGGTGACTATGTCATCACTTTCAACGGGGGACTGGTTCAAGATACGGCGACTGGTGAAGATTTAGTCAAAGAGACGCTCACTTATGAAGACTATTTGGAAATTGAATATCTAGCACGAAAACTTGGTCTTCATATGCATGCCATTACCAAAGATGGTATCTATACCGCCAACCGAAATATTGGTAAATACACCGTTCATGAAGCAACGCTAGTCAATATGCCAATTTTTTACCGCACGCCTGAAGAGATGGCAGATAAAGAAATTGTCAAAATCATGTTTATTGATGAACCTGAGATTCTTGACCCTGCTATCAAAAATATTCCAGCTGAATTTTATGAAAAGTATAACTTAGTTAAATCACAACCCTTCTACCTAGAAGTTGTTCACAAAAATGTCAGCAAGGGGAATGCAATTATTCATCTTGCTAAAAAACTTGGTCTTACTCTGGAGCAAACCATGGCTATTGGAGATGAGGAAAATGACCGTGCCATGCTAGAAGTTGTTGGCCATCCAGTCGTTATGGAAAATGGCAATCCTGAACTGAAAAAAATCGCCAAACATATCACCAAATCAAACGATGAATCTGGTGTTGCACATGCTATTAGAGAGTGGGTATTAAAATAATGTACACCTATCAAGTGAATATTACTGAAAAAGAGCATGATGACTTTGTCAGCTCTCATAAACAAGCTAATCTCTTACAAAGTAGCTCTTGGGCAAGAGTAAAAGATAATTGGGGAAATGCAAGAATTGGATTTTATGAAAATAAGATATTAAAAGCAGTAGCTTCTATCCTTATCCAGCCCTTGCCGCTTGGATTTACCCTCTTATATATCCCTCGCGGTCCCATTATGGATTACACGGATAAGAAACTTGTCGCTTTTGTTCTAAAAAGTCTTAAAGAGTTTGGAAAAACCAAACGAGCTATTTTTATCAAGTTCGATCCTAGTCTCTTTTTAACCAGAGGATTAGTAACAGAAGAAAAATCAGACAGTGCTGAAACTCTTGAAATCATCACTACTTTAGAGAGTCTAGGTTGTGAATGGACTGGACGAACAACAAGTCTTGATGAAAACATTCAACCTCGTTTTCAAGCCAATATCTATCAAGAACATTTTTCTGATGAACAGCTCTCCAAAAGTACTAAGCAAGCTATCCGAACTGCTCTAAATAAAGGGGTGGAAATTAGTTTTGGACAGACCGAATTTTTAGATGAATTTTCAGATCTCATGAAAAAAACAGAAGATCGCAAATCCATCTCACTTCGCGGAAAAAACTACTACAAGAAATTACTAGAAACCTACCCTGAGCATTCTTACATTACTCTAGCTCACTTAGACCTAGAAAAACGCCAAACTTCTCTTCTTCAGCAAAAAACTAAATTAGAGAATGAAGCTTCTAAATTTACTGAAAAAACCAAAGCAGGTAAAATCACTCATAACCAACAAGAGTTAGATAGAATAACCGAAGAGCTGCTCTTTTTGGATGAAAAACTGAAACATGGTCCAAAAAAAGTTGCTCTAGCTGGAACATTATCTTTAGAGTTCGCTAAAACCTCTGAAAACGTCTACGCAGGTATGGATGACGAGTTCCGTCGCTATCAACCTGCTATTATCACTTGGTATGAAACGGCTAAACACGCTTTTGAACGTGGTGCCCTCTGGCAAAATATGGGAGGAGTAGAAAACAGTCTTGACGGAGGACTCTACAACTATAAATCTAAATTTAATCCTATTATTGAAGAATTTGCAGGTGAATTTAACCTCCCCGTAAACACTATTTTCTACCGTCTCACTAACAGTGCTTATAAAATTCGTAAAAAATTGAGGAGTAAAAATTAATGATTTTTTCTACTATTAACAAGAAAGAGTTTTTAAACCACTGTCAACTTGCTGACAAAAAATCTTTTTTACAATCAGAAGAAATGGCCACATTGTTAAAAAAACGTGGCTACACTGTCACTTATCTTGGTCTAAAAAACTCCCAAAAGGAAATAGTGATTTCTAGTTTAGTTTATACCAAACCAATGACTGGTGGGCTATACATGGAATTAAATTCTGGCCCCGTCGCTACTGATCTCTCCTATCTTTCTGATTTTTATAGAGAATTACAAACTTATGCTAAACAAAAAGGCGTGATAGAGCTTGTCGTCAAACCTTATCAAACCTATCAAACCTTTGACACTGATGGCAATCCAATCTCGAAAGAACACACTGAATTGATTACTGATTTAACTTCCCTAGGCTATCTCCACGATGGCTTAAAAACAGGTTATCCTGGTGGGGAGCCTGATTGGCACTATGTCAAAGATTTAACTGACCTTAATCCTCAAACACTCCTAAAATCCTTTAGTAAGAAGGGCAGACCCTTAGTAAAAAAATCCCAAACATTTGGGATAAAATTGAAACGCCTAAATCGGGACGAACTTCACTTATTCAAAGAAATTACTAGCTCTACCTCAGAACGCAGAGAATATAGCGATAAAAGTTTAGATTATTATCAAGATTTTTATGATAGTTTTGGTGATAAAGCTGAATTTATGGTGGCAGTCTTAAATTTTCAAGATTATTACCAACACCTCGAGGAGGATCAAGAAAAACTTTCAAATAAAATAAATCAATTAACAGAACGCTTAGAAGCTCAACCTCAGTCCCAAAAACTCCAAAACCAAATCCGAGAGTTTTCTCAGCAACATGAAACCTTCGAAACTCGGAAACAAGAAGCAAAAGAATTCATTCAGAAATATGGAAATGAAGATAAGATCTTAGCAGGAAGCCTCTTTCTTTATACTCCTCAAGAAGCAGTTTACCTTTTCAGCGGATCTTATCCAGAATTTAATAAATTCTATGCTCCTGCCCTTTTACAAGAGTATGTCATGCAAGAAGCCATTAAGCGTGGCATCACTTTTTATAACTTCTTAGGGATAATGGGAGAATTTGATGGTTCTGATGGTGTTTTACGATTTAAGCAAAACTTCAATGGCTATATTGTTAGAAAAATGGGAACCTTCCGTTACTATCCAAAACCTATTTTATACAAAGTTATTCAAATACTAAAATCATTACTTCATCGTTCATAAAGGAGTCTTATGGCATTCCAAATTATTACCCCTCAACAATTTCATAACCATATTTTAGCAGCAGACGCCCAAGCGTTTGAGCAATCTCCTCAGATGGCCCTTCTATTGAAAAAAAGAGGTTATCGTATCCAAATGGTCGGCTATCTAAAAGATAACGACATAAAGGTTTCTGCTCTAGTATTCAGCACTCCTATCGCTGGTGGACTCGCTATGGAAATCAATAACGGTCCTATTGTTACCGATCCAACCTACTTGGAAGATTTTTATAAGGGCCTCCAAAATTTCTCAAAACAAGAAGGTGCTATTGAGTTAAAGGTTAAACCTTACGATAATTATCAAATCTTAGACAGTAATGGCTCAGCCTTATCAGAGGAAAATCAGGTCCTGATTGACCACATGCAACATTTAGGGTTTCAACACTCTGGCTTAGAAGTTGGCTATCATACAGGAGATTGGAATTATGTTAAAGATCTTAGTCAGCTAACACCTGAGACACTCTTTAAATCTTTCAGTAAAAAGGGACGACCGCTCGTTAAAAAAGCTAAAACCTTTGGAATAAAAATCAAAAAATTAGAGAGATCAGATTTAGCAATTTTCAAGGAAATCACCTCTGCCACCTCTGATCGTCGTGACTTTGATGATAAACCATTGGAATACTATGAGTATCTTTTTGATAGCTTTGGCGATAAGGCAGAATTTGTCATCGCGACATTAAATTTCCAAGACTACTTGGATAACCTTAATACCGATCAAGCTAAATTAAAAGAAAAAATTGATCGACTGGCAAACGACCTTGAGAAAAACCCAAATTCTGAGAAAAAACAGAATCAGTATCGAGAATTATCTAGTCAATTCGAGACATTTGATGTCCGTAAAAATGAAGCCCAAGAATTAATTAACCAATATGGACAAAACGACACCCCTTTATGTGCTAGTCTCTTCCTCTATTTAGAAAAAGAAGCCTTCTACCTCTACAGTGGATCTTATTCTGAATTTAACCGTTTTTATGCTCCTGCCATCTTACAAGAATATGCTATGTTAGAAGCTATAAAACGTGGTTTAAAACGCTACAACTTTCTTGGTATAAAAGGAGTCTTTGATGGTACTGATAGTATTCTAAGGTTTAAGCAAAACTTCGAGGGCTATATTGAACATAAACCAGGATATTTCCTTTATTATCCACATCCACTCAAACATAAGACTTATCAATTCATCAAAAAACTACTCGGTAGAAATTAACAGAACATCTCTAAATTGAGATCCATTATATCTTTCAAAAGATAAGAAGATAAAAATATTTATAAAATTTAAAAAGACTTGTGAAAAGCACAAGTCTTTTTAAATTTTATTTCACAAAGTCAAGAAGAGCTAGGAAGCTATCTGCTTCAAGTGAAGCACCACCTACAAGTGCACCATCCACATCAGGAGATGCCATGTACTCTGCAACGTTTGATGGGTTTACAGAACCACCATATTGAACACGTACTTTATCAGCAACATCTTGTCCAAAATCAGCTGCAACAACATCACGAACTGCTTTACACATTTTTTGTGCATCATCTTGAGTCGCTGATTTACCAGTACCAATAGCCCAAATTGGCTCATAAGCAATCACAAGTGACGCAACTTGTTCTGCCGAAAGATCTTTAAGTGCTGCTGAAACTTGAGCACCCACAAATTCAACTGCTTTACCAGCTTCGTAAGTTTCAAGTGACTCACCACAACAAATGATTGGCGTCATACCATTACGGAAGATAGAATGGGCTTTTTTATTGATGTCTTCATCAGTTTCGTGGAAGTAATCACGACGCTCTGAGTGACCAATAACAACATAGTTAACACCCATTTCAGACAATACTTTAGGGCTGTTTTCACCAGTAAAAGCACCCGCATCTTCAAAGTAACAGTTTTGTGCTGCAACTTTAAGTTCTGAATCTTTAGCGAACCAAAGAAGTGCATTCAAATCAACTGCAGGAGCTGCAATGGCTGCTTCTACAAGATCAGTTGAAGGTAATTTACCTGCAATTGCCTCAACAAAAGCTTGAGCTTCTTGAGGGTTTTTGTTCATTTTCCAGTTACCAGCAATAATTGGTTTACGTGACATTTCACATACCTCTTCTTTTTTTATTTACCTTACTATTTTATCATATTTTTAGAAGCAACAAAAGGAATTTATCAGATTTTATCAAAAAAAGCTCCACCTAAGTGGAGCTTCAATTAAAGTTGTCTGACTCTAATTGTTAATTTGGGAACTTAATTTAAATTAAGCTTCGATTTCTGAAACGATACCTGAACCAACAGTACGTCCACCCTCACGGATTGAGAATGTTGTACCTTGTTCTACGGCGATTGGGTGGATCAACTCAACGTCGATTGTCACGTTATCACCAGGCATAACCATTTCAGTACCTGCAGGAAGTTCGATAGAACCAGTTACGTCAGTTGTACGGAAGTAGAACTGTGGACGGTAGTTGTTGAAGAATGGAGTATGACGTCCACCTTCTTCTTTAGTAAGGATGTAAACTTCACCTTTGAATTTAGTGTGTGGGTTGATTGAACCTGGTTTAGCAATAACTTGTCCACGTTCGATTTCGTCACGTTGTACACCACGAAGAAGAACACCAACGTTATCTCCAGCAAGACCTTCGTCAAGTTGTTTACGGAACATTTCAACACCAGTAACAACTGCTTTTGAAGTTTCTTCTTTGATACCAACGATTTCGATTTCATCGTTAACACGAACAGTACCACGGTCGATACGTCCTGATGCTACTGTACCACGACCAGTGATTGAGAATACATCCTCGACTGGAAGAAGAAGTGGTTTGTCAGTATCACGTTCTGGTTCTGGGATGTACTCATCTACAGTGCTCATCAATTCCATGATGATATCTTCAAATTGAGTGTCACCTTCAAGAGCTTTAAGAGCTGAACCTTGGATAACTGGAAGGTCATCACCTGGGAAATCGTATTCTGAAAGAAGGTCACGGATTTCCATTTCAACCAATTCAAGCAATTCTTCATCATCAACAAGGTCGATTTTGTTCATGAAGACGATAAGGTGTTTAACACCAACCTGACGTGAAAGAAGGATGTGCTCACGAGTTTGTGGCATTGGTCCATCAGTTGAAGCTACTACAAGGATAGCACCGTCCATTTGAGCGGCACCAGTGATCATGTTTTTAACGTAGTCCGCGTGTCCTGGAGCGTCGATGTGCGCATAGTGGCGAGCTTCAGTTTCATATTCAACGTGTGCAGTGTTGATTGTGATACCGCGTTCGCGTTCTTCTGGAGCAGCATCGATTGACGCGTAGTCTTTTGGCTGGTTAACAGCTGATGGAAGACGACGTGCAAGTACAGTTGTGATAGCTGCAGTTAGGGTAGTTTTACCGTGGTCAACGTGTCCGATTGTACCAATGTTAACGTGCGGTTTACTACGGTCATATTTTTCTTTTGCCATTTGAGTAAAAGCCTCCAATAAAATATATTTTATAGATAGACAGTAGGCAATACAGTCTAACTTTACCTTATTATTTTATCAAATTATGATAAAAATGCAAGTGTTTTACTTTTTTTTTACCGATTTCTTCTCTCCTATATCAAATAAACTACTTTAATAAAAGTAACTCTCTATAGCAAGCTCAGAATTTTTCTTTTAATCTCGCTGTACTAACTTCTTTTTAGCCGTTCAGGACTGGATTGATTTAATATCCCTACTCTTTCTATAGATTAGTTATTTATCAATCAATCATCCATCAATAAATATCAAATAAATAAAAA
>NZ_JBNPOS010000015.1:0-40181 GCF_050315295.1 Streptococcus sp. SGI.013 | reverse complement strand
GCCTAAATCTTTTATCTGATGGATCCATCAAATAATTTTTAGTCTAATTAATTGAATAATTAAATATAATATGGTTTAATAGTGTTGAGCTAAATGCTTAATTTTTTTAGAGGTGATATAAATGAACCCAATGGACTTATTTAATGAAGTTAAAGACATGATTGCAAACAAAGACTTCTCAGCTGCACAAGATTTTATCAATGAAAACAAGGATCAGCTTGGTGAATATTTTGAACAAGCAAAAGGTCTTCTTGATGGTGCGCAAGGTGCTGATGGTATCCTTGACAAAGTTAAAGGACTTTTCGGCAAATAAAAAGCTGGTCTAACGACCAGTTTTTTATTTTATAGAGGAGCCATCATGCAAACTATTATTCAATATCGAAGTTTATTTTTTCTTGCTCTTATCCTTGCCATCTTTATTGTTCACAGCTACTGGGCTAGAAAGCACTCAAAAGTAAACTCCCCCAAAAACACTATGACTTGTCCTAAGTGTCACTCTAAAAATCTGACCATCGAAAATCCTAAGCGAAAACAGTTTTCCGCTCAAGCTGCCTTGATTGGTAATGCTATTAACGGACGTGAGGGAGCCATGTATGCTATGTTATATGAAGCAGACAAAATCTATTATCGATGCCGTTTTTGCGGTCACCACTTCACCTATAAAAAACGCTACATCGGTAAAAGTAAAGAAAAACTCTAAAATCCTTATTACTAAATAATGATAACGAAGTCCCTTTTTACTACTCATAAAAAATAAGGCTCCATAAGACTGTAGTGGGTAAACCCACCATAGAGATTATGGAGCCTTTTTGAGTGTAGAAAAAAAGTTCCATATAACCTATTTTGAAATGGATTGGAAAACATTACCAAAAGTAATGAGGTGTGATAAGTGTACCTTCAAGAAAGGTAAAATAAGCTTTATCACTCAATATTTTAACTCCTCGAATATTAAAGAGAGAACACATTTCGTTCTCTCTAGGAGTTAGATTTTCATCTACCAACTACACCACTTATAAAGAACACTGCCATTCTCTTGTTCTTTGATAAGTTTATTTTAAATGTTGAGCATTAAATCATATACTATCAATTAAGCAACAATAGCTTTGGCAACTTCTTCAACTGTCATGCGTGAGAAGTATTCTGTTGTATCAATTGTTTTTAAGGTCTCTAAAATATCTTGATACTCATAACGAACACCAACAAGAAGATCTTCAATATCTTTCACATCCTTGATACCAAAGAAATCCCCATAAATCTTAATCGATTTAATCACCGATTTATCAACATTTGCATAAATAGTTACTTTACCTGCTGGATAGCGGACACTACGAGAGATGGTGTACTCTGGTGCCGCACCATAAGTCCACTCCCATGTCCCAAACTGTTCATCGGCAGATTTTTGAATCTTAGCCAACTCATCTTCTGATAGAACATATTCTGTCATGTCAGGATAATGCTCTTTCATTTTTTCTAAGATTTTATCAGAAAATTCGTGAACTGTAATTTTTTCTGGTAACTCACTTAAAATATTCGTCACCCGTGCACGAACAGATTTGACACCTTTAGACTCAATTTTATCCTTGCTCACTTTTAAGGCATTTCCTAAAACGGTCATATCAACATCAAATAGCAAACAACCGTGGTGCATCATGCGACCATTAGAGTAAGCCTGGGCATTTCCACAAAATTTCTTCCCGTCAATTTCAAGATCATTTCGACCAGTAAATTCAGCAGTGACCCCTAAATCTGCTAAAGTTTCAATAACAGGTTGAGAAAAGGTTTTAAAATCAAAAGCTCCCTCATCAGCTTTATTGGAAATAATGGTATAGTTCAAATTATTTAGATCATGATAAACAGCGCCACCACCTGATAGGCGACGAACAACATGGATACCATGCTCATCTATATATTCCTTATTAATTTCCTCAATAGTATTTTGATGCTTCCCAATAATGATAGCAGGTTCATTTATCCAAAGAATGAAAATCTCATCCTCATCACGCAACTCTTTAAAAGCATAAGCTTCAAGAGCAATGTTGTAAGCAGGATTATTACTCTTATTGACAATATATTTCATTTCTAGTCTCCTATAAAAAAGATACTTCTATTTTAATGCAAACGGTATCAAAACACAAGTATTGAGATTACAAAAGCATCAGATGGCCTAGGATCTCTAATAATCAAAAAGGTATAGCTCCGACAAAACTTGAGAACTATACCTTCTTATTTTTTATAAACTTTAATTAAGATGATTATTTACGTTTTGGAGGGTTGTGGATGGCTACGCCTAAAACATCTAAAAAGGCTTCATACATGACCTCTGAGAAGGTAGGATGCCCATGAATAGAGGCTACAACATCATCAACTGTCAATTCTGATTCCATAATAGTTGCCGCTTCGTTAATCATTTCCGCAGCAACAGGTCCAATAATATGAACACCTAAAATCTCGTGGTATTTACTATCTGCAATCACTTTAACAAAACCATGTGCCTCATTAGAAGCAATCGCACGACCATTACCTGCAAATGAACAACGTCCAATCAAAATGTCATTGCCATATTGTTCACGTGCCTGATCTTCTGTCAGACCAACCATAGCAATCTCTGGATGAGTATAAACAGCAGCTGGCGTGTAGTCCAACTTGGCTTTATGATGATTACCACGCATAGCATTTTCTGCTGCCACCTCACCCATACGGTAAGCTGCGTGAGCTAGCATTTTTGTACCGTTAACATCACCTGGAGCATAGATCCCTGGAATAGAAGTTTCTTGATAAGCATTTACCTTAATACGACCACGATCAAGTTCAAGGTTAAGATTTTCAAGTCCAGCTAATTGTGGGACACGTCCGATGGACAATAAGGCTTTCTCAGAGATGATTTCTGAACCATCATTAAGTTTAATGGTAAGCTGATTATTAGCTTCAATAATTTCTTCCACACCAACAGAGGTTAGGAATTTCATTCCTTTTTTAGATAGCACTTTTTGAAGTTCTACAGAAACTTCACGGTCCATACCAGGAATGATACGATCTGCCATCTCTACAACAGTGACTTCTGTACCGTAGGAAGCATAAACCAAGCCAAGTTCCACACCGACAACACCACCACCCATAACAGTGAGTGATTTTGGAATTTCTCGAAGATCAAGGATATCATCAGAAGTTAAAACCAATTTAGAATCAATACCTGGAATATTGATACGTGATACCTTAGATCCTGTAGCAAGGATAATATTTCGTCCCTTAATCGTATCACCACCAATGGTTACCGTCTTATCTGGGTTGACTTGACCTAGACCATTAAAGATGGTTACTTTATTGGCTTTCAAGAGACCTTGAACACCACCAGTAAGCGTTTTGACAACTTGATTTTTAAAATCAACTGTTTTGTCCATATCAATGGTGTAATTGGTTGAGGCTAAGTTAATACCTCGCCCAGCAGCTATCTTAAGACCATCTAGGATTTCTGCATTTTTAAGATAAGTCTTAGTTGGGATACAACCCTTGTTTAAACAAGTTCCACCAAACTCTGATTTTTCAACAATGGCAATCTTACCACCTAATTGTGCACCACGAATCGCTGCATAATAACCCGCAGGACCTCCACCGACAACAACAATATCGTATTCATTTTCAGCTAGTGCAACCTTTGGTGTTTCTTCTGCCACCGATGCTGGAGCAGTTGGAACCTCTAAACCTGCTGCTTTCAAATCAGCAGTTGCTTGAGCTACCTCAGGTGTTGTAGCTGCATCTTCTACTACCTCACCTGCAGCACCGATATAACCGATAACTTCCGTTACTGGAACTGTTTCACCATTACCACGCACAATTTTCACCAAGACACCTGAATCCTCAGCTTCAAGTTCCATATTGGTTTTATCAGACATGATTTCAAGAAGAATATCCCCCTCTTTGACCTCATCTCCTTCTTGCTTTTTCCATTCAATAATTTCACCCTCTTGCATGTCCACGCCAAGTTTGGGCATAATAATTTCAATTGCCATAATTATGATACAAAGAACGTTAAAATGCGGTAGAATTTTCGATAAGTCAGAAATCTTTGATCTCGTAGATCATCCACGTCAAGACAATTAAAACTTTCAAAGACTGTCGTCAAGGAAAGCTCAGACGTCTGCAACACAGAGAGCCCTATATCTTACCATTATCATCCTAGCATTTAGTTCGTGTTACAATATCACGAACTCGTCCTACATCCTTTCTTTATTTTCTATTCAGAAACGTCTATTCTTTTATTTTTGATCAATGAAAACCTTATCAGATTAATAGTTCCAATGGATTTTCAAGCAAGTTTTTCAAGTCAACCATAAACTTAGCTCCATTCATCCCATCAACGATACGATGGTCAATGGTTAAGCACATCGTCATAATCGGACGCACAACGACTTCACCATCTACTACAACAGGTGTTGGAACCGTTGCAGCAACTCCTAAAATGGCTGAGTTCGGCTGATTGATAATCGGGTTAAACGATTTCGTACCAAACATTCCCAGATTGGTAATAGAGAAGGTTGAACCTGACATTTCTGCTGCTTTTAACTTACCAGTCTGTGCTTTTTTGATGACATCTTTTGATGCCACAACAAATTCTGATAGAGTCATCTTATCCGCACCATGTACAACTGGAACAACTAAACCTTCATCTAGACCAACGGCAATACCAATATTCACAAATTGGTGTAACTCAATTTCAGTAGCATCATTGATTAAAGAAGCATTTAAATAACGGTGCTCTTCTTTCATTAGTGTTCGTGTTACAGCTAAACCTATTAAGTCAGTAAAAGTTACTTTTAAACCTGTTTTATTCATAATAGGCTCTAGTACCTGCTTACGAAGAGCCATCAGATTTGTCATATCAATATCATAGTTAAGGGTAAAGGTTGGCGCCGTCAAGTATGAATGTACCATACCTTTTGAAATAGCCTTACGCATCGGACTCATCTTGATAATTTCTACACCCTCTGGCAATTCTTTGACAGACTCTTCTTTAGCCACAACAGCCTCAACTACTTTTTCTTCGACGTTAGCTGGTTCAATCAGCGCAAGAACATCTTCTTTTAGGATTTTTCCGTTAACACCTGTTCCTGTCACTGTTGACAAATCAATTCCCTTATCTGCTGCAATACGAGCAGCAAGTGGTGTGGCTTTAGGAGCGGCTCCTTTAAAATCTTCAACGTCAGATTTATGAACACGGCCTTTAGGTCCTGTTCCTGGTACAAGGCCTAAATCAATATTCAATTCATTAGCTAGTTTCCGAGCAGCTGGAGTTGCTCTAACTTTACCAGCACCTTGGGCTTTTGCGACAAGTGGTGTCACAACAACAGGAGCTCGTCCAGCTGGAACTTCTTCAATCGCAACGGCAGGACTAACTTCAGCAGTAGGAGTATCCCCAACTACTTCACCAGCCTCACCAATATAGCCAATCACTTCCGTTACTGGAACTGTTTCACCATCACCACGAACAATTTTGACAAGAACTCCTGTGTCCTCGGCTTCCAGTTCCATATTGGTTTTATCAGACATGATTTCAAGAAGAATTTCACCTTCTTTGACCTCATCTCCTTCTTTTTTCTTCCACTCGATGATTTCACCCTCTTGCATGTCCACACCGAGTTTAGGCATAATAATTTCTATTGCCATAATTATGATACATAAGACCTCTCTTTCCAGCCTGACTAATTACTGAAAGACTGTAATGAGATGCCCCACTCCCCTTCCTTTATTTTTATGCTACACAGCTTACAAAATATCTTTTATTAATCTGATCAGATAATAACAGACAAAGGGCTGATGCCCTCATCTTCATTATCTTAATTTCCTTTATTGACCATCTTGTAGATTGCAGTCTTAATCTTTTCAACATCTGGGAGCATTGCTTGCTCAAGGACACGTGCATACGGAACAGGAACATCTTCACTAGCTAAACGGACAATAGGATGATCAAGGTAATCAAACGCTTCACTTTCTGTGACCATTGTTGCGATTTCTCCAATAAAGCCACCTGTTTTATAGGCATCGTTAACAAGCATCAACTTTCCTGTCTTTTTAACAGAATCAATAATTAATTCCTTGTCTAATGGGATAAGTGTACGTGGGTCAACAACTTCTACGTTGATGCCATCTACAGCTACTTCCTCAGCAGCTTTTAAAACACGCTCTAGCATACGGCCGTAGGAAACAATCGTTAAATCAGTTCCCTCACGCTTAATCTCACCTTTTCCAAGTGGAATATAAAAATCAGGATCTTGAGTAACCTCTTCTTTTTTGCCGTAAAGTGCTTTTGGCTCCATAAAAATCACAATGTTATTGTCTTGAATAGATGATTTTAACAACCCTTTTGCATCATTAGCATTTCCAGGAGCTACCACCTTAATCCCTGGAATGTGCGTTAGCCATGCTTCCAAGGACTGAGAATGTTGTGCTGCCGATCCAATACCTGATCCAGATGCCACACGATAAGTTACAGGTGTCTTCAACCCACCACCGAACATGTAGTTATTTTTAGCACCATTGTTCACAATAGCATCTAATGCAATAGTAATAAAGTCCATGAAGGTCAAATCAATAATAGGACGCAATCCTGTAATAGCCGCACCAACGGCAGCTCCTGCAATTGCTGCTTCAGAAATTGGAGTATCACGCACACGTTTTTCACCAAATTCTGCTAACATTCCTACTGAGGTTCCAAAGTCACCACCATAAACACCGACATCTTCTCCCATTAAGAAAATATCTTCATCCTTACGCATTTCCTCGCTCATGGCAAGGTTAATTGCTTCACGCAAAGCCATTACTTTTGTTTCAGCCATATTTTTATTACCAAAACCGATTAGAGAGTTGAAGACAAAATCCTCAGCTTTCCATTCGGTTCAATTCCTTTCCTCTTACCAATAAATAGTATCTTTTTATGATGTTTAATCTACCCAGATATCTTCATAGGCTACAGCTAAATCTGGATCTGGACTGTTTACCGCAAACTCATAGGCATCATCCACTTCTTTAACCACCTGTGCGTCAATCGCATCAAGCTCCTCATGAGTTGAGATCTCATTTTCAACCAAGTAGTTGCGATATTTAATTAGTGGGTCTTTTTTCTTCCACTCATCCACTTCTTCTTTCGTACGGTAAACACCTGCATCAGCAGTTGAATGACCAAACCAACGATAAGAAATCACTTCAACAATAGCTGGTCCATTACCACCACGAACATGCTCAACAGCTTTTTCCATAGTTTCATATACAGCTAATACATCATTTCCATTCTCAACATAAAATCCAGGAATGCCATAAGCTTCTGCACGAGTGTAAAGGTGAGGTGTGTTGGTAGCATTTTTGATGTCCATCGAAATACCGTAGCCGTTATTAATGATGAAAAAGATCACTGGTAATTTCCAAGTCGCTGCCATATTAACAGACTCATGGAATGACCCTTCATTAGTTGCGCCATCACCAGAAAAGGCTACTGCGATATTATTTGTTCCTTTATATTGTTGAGTTAAGGCTGCACCAACTGCCATCGCATAGCCCCCACCAACAATACCATTGGTTCCATAATTCCCTTTTTTAAAGTCTGCCAAGTGCATAGAACCTCCGCGTCCTTTAGACACACCTGTAACTTTACCAGCCAATTCAGCCATCATGGCATTTAAGTCCATATCTTGAGCAATAGATTGACCATGTCCACGGTGGTTAGAGAAAAAGATGTCATCATAAGTTAAGTGTTGAACAGCTCCTACGTTAGCAGCTTCCTCACCAACTGAAAAATGGGTCATCCCTTGAACAAAACCTCGACGGACTAATTTATTGATGCGCATATCGAATTCGCGAATCCGTTGCATTTTCAAATACATCTCTAAATGTGTTTCTTTTGTTAACGTTTTCATTTTTCGCCTCCGAAATCATTTTACTTCTCTATCATATTGTAAAATTTCACAAAGTGCAAATAATTGAACCGCTTTCTTTACTTTAAATCAACCTTTTATCCTAAAAAAACTTTGTGAAAAAATATACTTTTTAAGTACCACTACTGATCAAATCAGAAGCCTTCTAGCATCCCGCTTCATTTTTAAATCATTTTATACGAGGAAAACTGGCTGAAATCAAAAATAAAAAAGCACCTAGAACATAGTCCTAGAGTGCTTTTCTCCTTGGGCTTTTGCCCATTTAACTCAATAAGAGATTATTTTTTAAGGTTGTAGAATGATTTGATACCTTTGTATTCTGCAACTTCACCAAGTTGATCTTCGATACGAAGCAATTGGTTGTATTTAGCGATACGGTCTGTACGTGACAATGAACCTGTCTTGATTTGACCAGCGTTAGTTGCAACTGCGATGTCAGCAATTGTTGAATCTTCAGTTTCACCTGAACGGTGTGATACAACTGCAGTGTAACCAGCTTCTTTAGCCATTTCGATTGCTTCAAATGTTTCAGTAAGAGTACCGATTTGGTTAACTTTGATAAGGATTGAGTTAGCTGCACCTTCTTTGATACCTTTCGCTAGGTATTCAGTGTTTGTAACGAAGAAGTCGTCACCAACCAATTGAACACGTCCACCAAGACGCTCAGTAAGTGCTTTCCATCCATCCCAGTCGTTTTCATCCATACCGTCTTCGATAGTGATGATTGGGTATTTGTTAACCAACTCTTCAAGGTAGTCGATTTGTTCTGCTGAAGTACGAACAGCTGCACCTTCACCTTCGAATTTAGTGTAGTCATATACACCACGCTCTTTGTCGTAGAATTCTGATGATGCACAGTCGAAACCGATCATGATTCCGTTTTCACCAGCTTCGTAACCAGCAGCTTCGATAGCTTTAAGGATAGTTTCTACACCATCTTCAGTTCCTTCGAATTTAGGAGCGAATCCACCTTCGTCACCAACAGCTGTAACAAGTCCGCGTTCTTTAAGGATTTTCTTAAGAGCATGGAATACTTCTGCACCCCAACGAAGACCTTCTTTGAAAGTAGGTGCACCAACAGGCATGATCATGAACTCTTGGAATGCGATTGGAGCATCTGAGTGTGATCCACCGTTGATGATGTTCATCATTGGTGTTGGAAGAACTTTAGTGTTGAAACCACCAAGATAGCTGTAAAGTGGTACTTCAAGGTAGTCAGCAGCAGCACGAGCTACAGCGATAGACACACCAAGAATAGCGTTAGCACCAAGTTTACCTTTGTTTGGAGTACCGTCAAGAGCGATCATAGCACGGTCGATAGCTTGTTGGTCGCGTACATCGTAACCGATAAGCGCTTCTGCAATAACGTTGTTTACGTTGTCAACAGCTTTTTGAGTACCAAGTCCAAGGTAACGAGACTTGTCACCATCACGAAGTTCAACTGCTTCGTGCTCACCAGTAGAAGCTCCTGAAGGAACCATACCACGTCCGAAAGCACCTGACTCAGTATAAACTTCTACTTCAAGTGTTGGGTTACCGCGTGAGTCTAGGACTTCGCGAGCGTAAACATCAGTAATAATTGACATTATAATACTCTCCTTATGAGTTAAATATTTTACACTGCTATGATACCACAATCTCAACTGATTATCAAATAAAAGTGGCATTTTTTCAAAATTTCTATGGAGTTTTTAATATTTGTTCAGCTTAAAAATAACATTAGTAGCCCAATAAATCAAAAACTGCTATAATGACTGTATTCAATTTTTTACTGAGGTGACTTATGTCTAATTTAGAGGATCGTTTATTAAATTCATCTACAGGAGAGCATCGACTCCATCCTGATGAGCAAAGAAGATATTTAGGGACCTATGCAGAACGCGTCGCTCTTACCATTTTGGTGGAAGATGCTCGAAATGAACAGGTTACTCAACATTTTCCATCAATTCTAGAAGAACTTAATCATCACTACCAACCCTTAAAAGTCAAAATTTCTCCTACTCTTTCAGATCGCCTACAACTTGTCTATATGAAGACGTCCAAAAATTTAGGCATTCCTTCCTGTATCGTGGAAGAGCTTAAAAGTCAGACTCCTTTTGGCATTGTCGTTTTCTCTGATCATCCGATTAATGTCGAAAAACAGGATATCCACGAACGATATCCTGAATTATTTGAATCACCAATAAAAACAAATGATGAAAAAATTCCTTTTTGGAAAAAATTATTCCGTTAAATTCTTTCCCCAGTTTCAAAAGCTGGGTTTTTTGCTGCTATTTTTAATAGTTGTGCTATATTTTGCGCAGTATATTCAAGATTCGCTTTAGCACTTAAAAAAGTATGTTCCGGGCTATCAATTTTGGAAATAATGGAAAAGGCTGCACGAATATTCTCAAATGGAAATTCTGGTAAATCATCCGATAACGAACCACATATGGCAATGATGGGAATAGATTTAGGAGTCTGCCTTGCTACCCCAATAGGTGCTTTCCCAGACAAACTCTGCTGATCTAGTCTTCCTTCTCCAACAATAACTAAATCGGCACCTCTTACCAATCGTTCGTAGTCGAGAAGCTTTAAAACTTCATCTATTCCAGACACCAGTTCTCCTCGAAGAAAGGTCACTAAACCTGCTGCCATCCCTCCACCTGCACCTGATCCACTTAAGGTAAAAACTTGAGGATTAATCAAGTGATAAAACTGCTTCAAGGCAGAGTCAACAACCGTTATTTTCTCTGTAGGTAAGCCCTTTTGTGGGCCAAAAACCTGACTGGCTCCTCGTGGTCCTACTAATGGATTGGACACATCCGTTAAGACCTTTATCTTGATCCCAGATAAGTCTGGACATTGAGATGTCTTTTCGAAATGAACAACTCTACTTAAATTTTTTCCTAAAGGTTCTAACAACTCTCCTTTTTGATCATAAAATCGATAGCCCATCCCATGTGCCAGTCCTATCCCTCCATCAATTGTAGAGGTTCCACCTACACCAATAACAATCTCCTTAAATCCTTTTTGAATGAGATCATTCACTAACTCTCCCACTCCTACATTGGTAATGGTTAAAGGATCCCTTTTTTCATTAGGAATCAAAGCCAAACCCGTAATATCGGCTACCTCAAAGAAGGCCGTCTTATCCCGATAGACATAGGAAACCTCTTTTAATAGGCCAAAAGGTCCTGTCACCGTAGTATGAGAACGTTTTAGCTGAAGAGCTACACTAAGAGAAGAAATAGTCCCCTCGCCACCATCACCCACCGGTAATAAGTGATACTCTGCCTGTGGAAAAACTTTTTCAAACCCTAATTTTATGGCTTTAGCCACTTCTTCTGCAGAAAGACTTTCTTTAAATGAGTCTGGTACAATCATAATTTTCATCGTCCATCCCCCTTCCTTATAAGCTAAATCTATTATACTATTTTGATGCTATGATGTCTTTTTATAAAAAAGATGAAGCAGGCTATAGCCAGACTTCATCTCTTTTAAAATAACTCTCTTTTTTTAACGCGACTTTTTTCTATTTGTTCTGCTTGAGCTAATGCTTCTTTATAAACTGCTGGACTCACAAAACCTCGATCAATAATAGCCTTTTCTAGCAAATAATCCACCAAGGCTACACTACTTGTTTTCAAATGATGGTAGTGTTTTAAAGACCCATCCTTAAACTTATAAAGCTCAGTGACATCAAGCTGATCTTTGGTCAACCAAGACTCTAATCGGGTCTGCTCCGACGGCTCAAATACCTCTAGACACTCTGTCAAAGTCTTTAAACGCTCTTCTAAAATCCGAACCTCATCTGCTTGTAATAAAATAGTGTAATAAACACCTTCAACACTATCTGTGGCTTCTTGCTCTAAGTAATGTTCTTCATCAGTAATAGCCAAGACACCATCAGCATGAAGACCGAATCTTTCCTCTGATGTCACATCATAAGCACCATAACGATAAACTTTTCCTTTATAACCTATATCAACGACAGGCAAACCTCCAAGAAGCGTTCTTTTTATCTCTGGGAAATAAAGACTCACGTCTACTTTATCCCACTGACTCGTTTCTGATGTCATAATATGGCTTGTTTTTCCCACTAAAAAAAGATTGATTAAAGCCAGTAATTTTTCTGGAATATAAATAGACCAAGCTAAAGGAAGAGCTACTCGCCAACGTCCCTTAAATTTTCTATTCGGTAAACTGCTCAAACGGTGAACACCATCATATAAATTCATAATTCCAAGAAAAACAGCATAAAGTCCAATAATCAATATTTGAATAGAGGCTCGCTTATCTGAAAAAAGAAAGACCAAAATTGCAAAAAGTGAGGATAAACCACCATCTACTGCATAACGAATTTGAGGAGTACTCCCTTCTCTTATCTCTTTAAAAAAGAGCACAAGATGTGTCGCTCCTACAAAACTAGCGTAACTTCCTAGAGATAGGGCTAGATTTTGTGAAGTAACTCCTCCATTCCAAATTAAAATCAACAAAAACAGAGTGAAGATTGTTTTAGTAAAGGCTAAAAAAAGTGTCTCCATCTTATCAAGTCGCGACCAAAATTGGCTTAATAAGTTATAAGTAGCTGAAAGAAAAGAAATAAACAAAAATAAGCGAACCAACCACATGGGTGTCAGGGCTTGAAAGAGAATTAATAGGACGCCTACAATAAGAAAAGCTAGTCCTTCTAGAACCAACTTTTGAGACGATAGCTTAAGATGAGAAAAACGATTCATGACAACTCCTTGAAACTAACTCCTTCTAGTTTAGTTGATTTTTTTGAAAATAACAAGTCAGAAACAAGATTTTTCATTAGAAAATATTTTTTGTTACAACCTTGCTATTTTCGACAGTGAGTTGTAAGATTTTGTCATCAAAACGTTTCATCAGTAATTTGTAATTTCTTTACGATCTTGAGTTTTAGAAGTCTTACCTTGACGTGAAACAAGGACGGCTTCAACTTCTTCCAAGGACACTTCGGTTTCAACTAATAATACTGCAAGATGATACAACAAATCTGCTGTTTCGTTGGCGATTTCTAATTTATCTGTATTTTTACTAGCGATAACAACCTCTGTTGCCTCCTCACCAACTTTTTTTAAAATCTTATCTAATCCTTTATCAAACAAATAATTAGTATAAGAGCCTTCTTTAGGGGATTTTTTTCGTTGCTGAGCTTCTTGATATAATTTTTCTAACATACATACTCCTATAAAATCTCTTCAAAAAAACAACTATAAGCACCTGTATGACAGGCTGCACCTTCTTGCTGTACGGCAATCAAAAGGGTATCTCGGTCACAATCTGTCTTAATTGATTTAACATATTGATAGTGCCCACTGGTTGCCCCTTTATACCAAATTTCTTGTCGGCTTCGACTCCAATAATGCATTTGCTTAGTTTTTAAAGTTAAAGCAAAGCTTTCCTCATTCATGTAAGCCAACATCAGAACTTGTCCTGTTATATGATCTGTTACAATAACTGGTACCAAGCCTGCTTGCTTATTAAAATCTAACTGCACACTCATTGACGTACCTCGATTCCTTTTTTCTGCATAACAGCCTTGGTTTCTGCAACAGATACCTCACCAAAATGAAAGATAGAGGCGGCTAAAGCACCTGTAACAGAAGTTTTTTCAAATACCTCAACCATATGCTCTTGATTTCCTGCTCCTCCTGAGGCAATAATGGGAACATCGACCACTTCAGCAACGGCATTTAACATCTCAAGATCAAAACCAGCCTTTGTACCATCTCGATCCATACTGGTCAATAAAATCTCTCCTGCTCCTAGATTCACAACTGTTTTAGCCCAGCTAATTAAATCAAGTCCTGTATCTTTTCTACCACCTGCCACATAAACATGCCAACTGCCGTCTTCTTCTTTTCTCGCATCAATAGCCACTACGACACACTGATTGCCAAATTTTTCAGAGCACGCTTTGATTAAATTAGGATTAGCCACTGCAGAAGAATTGATGGCTACCTTATCGGCGCCTGCTTTTAACATTTTATTCATATCCTCTACTGAGCGAATACCTCCGCCTACTGTGAAAGGAATAAAAACTTGGTCTGCCACGCGCTTCACCATATCAACTGTTGTCTCACGATTCTCATGTGTGGCGGTAATGTCAAGAAAAACTAGCTCATCACATCCTGCCTCATAATAAGCTTTAGCTGCATCGACAGGGTCCCCCACATCTGTTAAATTGACAAAATTAACCCCCTTAACCACGCGACCATCTTTAACATCTAAACATGGGATAATGCGTTTCTTCAGCATAGGCTACCCTCCAAAATCTTTTAACTCTGACAAATTGATATTGCCATTATAATAGGCCTTTCCAACAATGGTGCCTAAAACACCAATAGTCTCTAATCTCTCTAAATCACTAATAGCATGAATCCCACCAGAAGCAATCACTTGAGTTTTTGTTAAGGTAGAAACCAACTTTTCATAATGTTCAAAGTTGGGACCTAAAAGCGTGCCGTCTCGATCCACATCTGTATAGACAATTAATGCCACACCTTTTTCTTCCATGGCTTTAGCCAGACTAAGATAATCAACATCTGAAGTTTCTAGCCAACCTTCTGTCGCTACCATACCAGATTTAGCATCAATCCCAACAACAATTTTATCTGGACCGAACTCCTTGAGAGCAGCCGTCACAAAGTCTGGATCTTTCACCGCCATAGAACCAATAATCACACGGTCAATCCCAACAGAAAGGTAATCTGCAATCTGTTCCAAGCTACGAATTCCTCCACCAACTTCAATCCCAAGACCAGTTTTTTCTTTAATGCTGGCAATCAGATTACGATTTGTTGCAAGCCCATCCAGTGCCCCATCTAAATCAACCACATGAATAAAGTTAATGCCTGCCTCAGAAAAAATCTTAGCTTGCTCTAAAACATCTGGATTCACCACTGTCTCTTTCTGAAAATCTCCCTTAAATAAACGAACTGCGCGTCCATCACGAATATCAATTGCTGGTAAAATCTGCATTTATTCACCTCACTAGCCTCTAACGGCCTCTTCATTTATTCTCTGTATCTGATTGGCATAAATCCACAAATCGTTTCATCATATCCAAACCTATTTGACCTGATTTTTCTGGATGAAATTGGACCCCAAAGACTTTATCCTTATGAATCATAGCTGGTACAGGAAAACTATATTCTGCCACGACATCACAATAATCTTTTGGCGTATCTGTATAATAGGAATGAACAAAATAAACCGCTTGCCCCTCTACTCCCTTAGTTAGAGGTGTGTCTTTTCGTATTCTAAGGTCATTCCACCCCATATGCGGAATGGGGTAATTTGTTGTTGCCTTCATCGGACGACAAACACCTGGAATAAAACCAAAACCTTTAGTTTCGCCATGTTCCAATCCCTCATCTAGTAACAATTGCATCCCTAGACAAATCCCCAAAAGTGGCTTTCCTTGTGCAACAGCTTCTTTAATAACAGAAACAAGGCCTCTTTTTTCCAATTCTGCCATAGCTGTCGGAAAAGCCCCTACTCCTGGTAGAATCAAGCCTGACGCTGATGCGATTTTATCCTTATCACTAGACAGCTCAGCCTTAGCTCCAAGATTTTTCAAGGCACGCAGAACATTTGCTGTATTGCCAGCATCATAATCAATCACAATAATCATCGTCTGCTCCTTTATATGTTATAACATCCCTTTGGTTGAGTTGACGCCTTTAATATCTGGATTTATTGTCACTGCTTCACGCAAGGCGCGTCCTGTTGCTTTAAATAAACTCTCTGCCTTATGATGACTATTTTTGCCATGTAAAATTTTAAGATGAAGGTTCATTTGAACATTAAAGGCTAAAGCTTGGAAAAATTCTTCTACCAATTCCGTGTCAAACTCACCAAGTTTAGGATTAGCAAAATCTGCATCAAATACGAGATAAGAGCGACCTGATAAATCTAGACTAGCCATACCGAGTGTTTCATCCATTGGAACAAAGGCTGTTCCATAACGATTGATACCTGCTTTATCACCAAGTGCTTCTCTGAGCGCTTGACCCAAAACAATTCCAACATCTTCCACAGTATGATGGCTATCCACCCACAAGTCCCCGTCTGCCTTAACAATCAGAGAAATTCGACTATGGCGAGCAAAAAGGGTCAACATATGGTCAAAAAATCCTACACCTGTTTGAATATCAACAGGCTCTTGGACATCTAAGTTCAGACTTAATTTAATTTTTGTTTCAAAAGTATTTCGTTCAATTGTTGCTTGTCTCATTTTTTACCTCATCTAAAATCTTGATCACTTGATAAAGATCTGGTTCATTAATATGATAGGGAGCTTCTTTTCGCACAATCTCTTTGGCACAAAAAGCTATCCCAATACCAGCTTGATGAATCATAGGAAGGTCATTGGCTCCATCTCCCATTGCGATAGTATCTGATAAATCTAAATGATTTTCCTTGGCCCAATTGATCAAACTATCTTTTTTGACCTCCTTAGTTACAATTTCACCTAGTGTACAACCAGTTAGATAACCATCTTTAACCTCTAGACGATTCGCCTTAACATAATCAAGACCTAACTGCTCAGCCAATCTGTCAACTGTTTCATGAAATCCACCTGATACGACACCTACTTTATAGCCTCTTTGATGAAGTTCTTCAACAAGTTCTTTCGCTCCTTGGTTAAAGTGAATACGGGTCAAAACTTTCTCAAAAATAGAATCAGGCAACCCCTTTAAAAGTGCCACACGTTCATAAAGAGCAGTTTTAAAATCTAACTCTCCTTTCATAGCACGTTCAGTGATATCAGCTATTTTTTCGCCTAAGCCTACTTCTTCACCTAATAAATCAATCACTTCCTCTTTGATGAGTGTTGAATCTACATCCATCAGTAGTAGTCCCTTAATTTTTGTCATTTCTCACCTCAATAGCTCTAGCATGAGCTTGCAACCCTTCTGCATAAGCTAGTCTTGTAATATCGTTTTCTGCTTTCAATACAGCTTCTTGACTGTATTGTGTGTATTGAATCCGTTTCACAAAATCGTGAACACCAAGAGCTGACGAGAATCTTGCTGTTGCTGTTGTTGGCAAGACATGGTTAGCTCCAGCGTAGTAATCGCCAATCGGTTCACTTGTAAAGTGCCCTAAAAAGATAGAGCCTGCATTTTCAATTTGATCAAGATAGTCGTAGGCGTCATCCATAGCAATCTCTAAATGCTCTGGTGCAATCTGATTCATTAATTCAAACATATCTTGTCGATTCTCTGTTACAATTAAACGTCCATTGTTCTCAATAGAAGGACGTGCAATGGCTTCTCTTGGTAAGGTTTGAAGTTGCTTTTCTAACTCTAGTTCCACTTCCTGAGCTAATCGTTCTGAATTGGTCACTAAAATCGCGCGTGCTAAAACATCATGCTCTGCTTGAGAGAGTAAGTCAGCAGCGACGTAAACAGGATTAGCTGAGTCATCTGCAATGACTCCAATTTCAGAAGGACCTGCAATCATATCAATCCCAACAAGACCATAAACCCGTTTTTTAGCTGTTGCAACATAAATATTTCCAGGACCTGTAATCTTATCTACTTTTGGAATCGTTTCGGTACCATAAGCTAAGGCTGCAATCCCTTGGGCTCCTCCAACCTGATAAATTTTATCAACTCCAGCAAGTCTTGCAGCGACTAAGATAGCTGGCACAAACTTCTCCTGCGGTGGAGTTATCATAATGATTTCCTTGACGCCTGCAATTTTAGCTGGGATAACATTCATCAAAACAGATGAAGGATAAGCAGCTGTCCCGCCTGGCACATAGACACCAACACGTTGGATAGGACGAATCAACTGCCCTCGAATCACTCCCTGACTAGGAGAATCTTCAAAACCTGTTTCTAATTGCTGCTTGTGGTAACTTTCGATATTAGCCTTAGCATTTTTTAAAGCCTCCAACACTTCTGGTGCTATCTCTAAAAACGCTTGTTCAATTAATTGTTCAGAGACTTCTAATTCTTTTGGAACAAGTTGATCAAATTGCTTAGAAAAGTCAAACAGGGCTTGATCTCCACGATTTTTAACCTCTTCTAAAATCGTCAATACTGCCTCTTCAACGTTAGCATTTTGCTGACTTAAAACTAATTGTTCTTGATATAACTGTTTTGAAATTTCTTCAACAGACCCCTCTAATCGCTTCATTTGAAGTCCTCCTCTTGATTTCCTACAATCGTTTCGATTTTTTGAATAAAAGAAATAATGGCTGGATTATTTTTTAGCGCTGCTTTATTCACAATCATACGAGTTGAAATACGACAAATATCCTCAAAAACCTCTAAACCATTGGCCACTAAAGTATTACCTGTTTCAACAATATCAACAATGGCATCTGCCAATCCTAAAACTGGCGTAATCTCGACAGATCCCTGAATAGAGATGATCTCAACATCCTCCCCTTTTTGATTAAAATGCTGTCGTGCCACCGTAGGGTATTTGGTTGCAATGCGTTTTCGCTTATGGTCATTAGGATTATAGCTTGGAATGGATGCCACTGAAAATTTACACAAGCCAAAATTAAGGTCTAACATCTCAAGATAACCTGTGGGGTGTTCAATCAAAACATCCTTACCAACAACACCAATGTCAGCGACACCGTGACGAACATAAGTTGTCACATCAGGTGCTTTAACCAATAAAAATCTAAAAGAGCGATCAGGACTTTCAAACATTAAATTTCGTCCCTTATTCGACATAAAACTCATGTCAAATCCTGCTTTTTCAAAAAGTTTAACCGTATCTTTTTCAATTCGCCCCTTGGTAAGAGCAATCGTAATAGGTTTTGTCATAGATCTCCCTTCTCAAATACAATTTGGTCCTTAATGGCTTGATAGACAGAATCAATATCAATTGCCCAACCTACCGCTGTCAGTTCTGTCGCTCCAAAACGCTCAAACAATTTATCGTAAACTCCACCTGACACAAAATGATCGGGAACCTTTTCACCAAATACCTTAAACATCAATCCTGTATAATAAGGCATATTAGGGATTTGAGCTAAATCAAGAGAAGGAGAAACCAAATCTTGACCAAGACTCTCTAAGTAGGTTTCGATTTCATCCAAGGCATCTAAAATCTGTTGATTTTGAGTAAGGCTTTTAGCACGGGCTAAAACAGTCTGACTACTGCCAAAAAGATAAGGTAATTCTTTTAAGAGTGCATCAAACTGACTAGGGTGGGTTTGAGTAAACATATTGAGTTTGGTTATATTTTTCTCTTTAATACTCTCCTTGAGTGTTTGTAACTCTGATTCAGTCAGCTGTAAGCCATCAAAAATGGTCTGTAAAATACTAGCATGCGAAAATTCAAATTGATAAGCAAGAACATTACTAGCTTCTAAGGATAACTTTGCCATACGAATAGCTTCTAACAATGCCTGTTTCTGAGGATAGCCTACAATTTCAACACCTGCTTGTGTGTGCTCGTTAGTCAACCCTCTCATCTCTTCATGGTAGTTAAAAACCTTACCAGAATAAGAAAACTTAATAGGTGTTTCAACACGTGTTGAGGCAATGACACGTCCAATTTGACTAGTGATATCTGGCCTTAAAGCTAAGAGTTCTCCTGTCCTATCAAAAAGATGGTAATGTTCGGTAGTGACTGTATCTGAAAAAACTTGATAATGCTCTAAAGTCGGTGTTTCAATACGATAAAAACTATGTTCTATCAATAAATCACTGATTTTTCTTTCAATTTGATACATCACTTTAGCTCGCTTAAACAGCTTATCATGCATTCCTAAGGGTAAAGTATTTTTTTTCATTTCTCTGCCTCCTTGATAACAGATAGAACTTGTTTCATTTCATCTTCTTGACCAATAGATATCCTCAAATAGTCCTTAATACGCTCTACTTTTGGAAAATAGCGGACATAAATTTTTTCTTGTTCTAAGATTGAAAAAAGCTCAGCAGCAGATGTCTTATTTGGTTTTACTAAGATAAAATTAGTTAAACTCGGTAAAACATCAAACCCCATATTTATTAACTCATGACTAAACCAATCTCGTGTTGCACAAATTTTAGAGATAGTCTTCTCATAGTAAGACCAATCCTTGACAGCTTCAGTAGCTAACTTTTCAGCCACGGCATCTACATTATAAGGATTAATAGCATTTCTAACAGCGTCTATTACCCCAATTAATTCTGGACTCCCAATTCCATAACCCACTCGTAGTCCTGCTAAAGCCGCATCTTTGGAAAACGTTCTTGTAATAAAAAGATTTGAATAAGTCTCTAACAAAGGAATGGCAGATTGGCCACCAAAATTAATATAAGCTTCATCAACAATCACAACAATATCAGGATTGGTTTGTAAAATTTTTTCAATTTCAGACAATGGTTTATATATCCCCGTTGGTGCATTAGGATTGGTTAGAATAATCCCACCTATCCTACCACGATAATCGGATGAATCAATTTCAAAACCTTCTGTTAGTGGGATTTCTTTAAAAGGAATTTGATATAAATCAGCCCACACCTTATAAAAACCATAAGTTAAGTCTGGAAAAAGAACAGGATCATTGGAATTAAAAAAACTTAGAAAGGCCATGGATAAAATATCATCACTTCCATTACCTATAATCAATTGTCTAGGAGAAACACCTAATTGACTAGCTAAAGCATCTTTTAAATCAGCTTGATCTAGACTAGAGTAACGGCGAAGATCTTCCCCAGTAAAAGTAGATAAAGCTTTTAGGACTTTAGGGCTGGGAGCATAAGCATTTTCATTCGTATTGAGTTTTATCATTTGCTGTTGTTTAGGCTGGCTACCTGCCACATAGGGTTCAATTTGACGTAATCCTTTCATACTTTCTCCTTTTCTGATTAGACTTTAATTTAACAAGATACAAAAAACGCCCTTGTTTTCACAAGGACGTTGACACGTGGTTCCACCTTTTTTCAACAGTCTGTCGCCAGAACTGTTCTCAAAGAGTCATTGACTCTATCCGTAACGTGGACCAAACGTCGAGCACTACTGTAATGTCTTAGTTCGCACCCGCACTCAAGAATGTGTCGTCTAGACTTTGTGTACTTTCTCAGCTTGCAGCACTCTCTGTCAATTTTTCTAGACTTTTTCTCTCATCGATTTAGTTTTTATCTATTTTACAAGAATATTCAGAATATTGCAAGTAAAAGTCATAAAAAAATCGAACTAAATCAATATTTAGTTCGATGATTGTGATTAAAAACGAATATTTTCGCGAGTTTTTTCGTAAGATTTTACAAAACGTTCTGTTACTCCCGACTCAACTACTTCTAATGCATGAGAAATCGTATCAAATGAAGCTTGGTAATCAAAGTCTCTTTCAAAAAGTTGCAAGGCTTCAAGGAAAGCCGCCTGAACATTTGGCTCAAAACTACGATAGCGGTTGGAGTATTGTAATAATTGCTCTGTTAATGTCGCATTTTGAATAATCTCGTAAGTTGTCATTTCAAGATTATCAATCGCTGATGTAGAAACCTCTGTCATTCGCTCAACAGTATCTATGTTGATTCTTGTATGATTCAATTCTTCGATCAGATTTTCTAGGTGATGACTAGTATTAAAGAAGAGGTTCAAGAAATCCTGAGGAATACCAGGTAGGTTGCGTTTTTCCATAAAACGCTTGATGGAATGTAATTTATTCACAAAAATATCCACTTTTTGTCTTGAACGATCTTCATTTTTTTCAATTTCCTTAAGAGCAGACACCACATCCAGCTGCCCTTCCTCAATTGTTTTTAAGTCCTCAAGCGTAGATTCAAATATTTTTTCCAAGTCTGAGAAAGGCTTTTCAGGAACTTGAAGATGGTTAATTTGTTCCAAGGTCGTTTCTTCCATCTCTGTTAACTGTCCCTCAAAAGCATCAACTATCGAACTTTGTTTTTCATTGATGATATAACGTTTAGATAGACGTTCTAACTCAGCAAGCAACTGTTTGTTGTTTTCTCGTGTATGCGCCAAATAATCTGGAATAATGCGACTAGATTTTACTACCTTCTGATGTGCAGCAATCTCATCTTCAAACAAGCGATAAAGAGCGTCAATTTTTTGTTGAATGAGTTCGTTTTCTTCTGCAGCACGATCCAACTCCAGAGTCACTAACTCTTCAGAATTATCACGAATAGATTGTCTAATTTCTTGGAATCGTGTTTCAATATTTTCTTCAGAAAATTGATAATTTTCCTCAATCAGACGGCGATAACCACTTTCCAAATCATCTAATTGATCAGGAAAATCATCTTCTAGCTTCGTTACGATTGCAGGAATTTTTTCTGTGATTTGCCCTAAAGCAATCGTATGTTCTTCAGCACGATCTAAAATCTCAGCTGCTTCAACGGGATCTCCTGAAGTATTTAGGGTAACAAATTGGGTGAACTCAGCTTCGATATTTTTCAAGTGTTTATCAATCTCAGGCTTAGTTGTTCCGTAATTATCTTCATTTTCAGAAATGCCGTTTTGTAAGGTTTCATAAAGATCTAAGGCATGTTTGACACGTGCACTATTTTTCTCTTCCTGTTCTTTTAAGACACCTAGTGCTTCGCGAATAGACTTGATATCTTCTTCTACGATGTTTAGTTGACTCTCCACAGTAGCAATTTCATGTCTTGCACGCACAAAATTAAAGGTATCATTTAAATTTTCAGCTGTAAAAATATGATGGTCGATATCAGGAAAAGTATTTTCAGATAGGTCCATCCATTTCTGATTCCACTCGCGAAAGTTAGTTTGACTTTGACCAACTAAGTGAAGGGACTCAATTTCATCTATCTCATCTTTCACTGGTAGAGCAACCAACTCATTCTTTCGTTCTTCTAATTTTTCAATAGTAGAATCATTTCGTTTTCTTATGATAATACCGACAATGTAAGCCAAAATAATCAAAACAACTATGGCTACAATCAGCAATACGATTCCGCTTGGCATGTTTATCTCCTTGGTTTAAATAAAATCTGTGTTTCCTTTGATTATAACATACTTACTCTCAATGTGTACAGATTTTCTAAATATAGTATTAGATGTCTAATGTACTATAAACAGCATTTTCTTCGATAAACTCTCGACGAGGTTCAACTTTATCCCCCATCAGCATATCAAAAATTTTATCTGCCTCTGCAGCATCATCAACCGTTACTCTGGCCATCAACCGATTCTCTGGGTTCATTGTTGTTTCCCATAATTGATGATCATCCATCTCTCCCAAACCTTTATACCGTTGAATAGTTGGACGTGATCTTCCTGTACTGAATCGTTCCATTGCATCTTTTAATCGTTCCTCTTGATCTTGTCCTGGTTGAATGTATTCTTTGATTTCACTTCCAACTTTGACACCGTAAATCGGTGGTTGAGCAATATAGACATAACCAGCTTCTAAAACAGGTCTCATAAATCGATAGATAAGGGTTAACAAAAGGGTCCTGATATGCGCCCCATCAACATCTGCATCTGTCATAATGACTAGCTTTTGATAACGTGCCTTAGTCACATCAAAGTCTGCCCCAAAACCAGTTCCCATAGCAGTAAACAAGCTACGAATCTCTTCATTGGCAAGAATTTTATCCATAGTCGCTTTTTCCACGTTTAGAATTTTTCCTCGAATCGGTAGGATAGCTTGAAACTCTCTGTTACGACCCGATTTAGCTGATCCTCCTGCTGAATCTCCTTCGACAATAAATAATTCATTTTGAGTAGGATCATTTGAAGAACAATCTGCCAATTTACCTGGTAGATTTGAAATCTCTAGCCCTGATTTTTTACGTGTCACTTCTCTAGCGCGTTTTGCTGCGATACGGGCTTTAGAAGCTAATATCCCTTTTTCGACTATCTTTTTAGCAATTTGAGGATTTTCTAACAAGAAGCGTGAAAATGCTTCACTAAATAGACGGTTTGTGATCTTAACAACTTCACTATTTCCAAGTTTTGTTTTTGTTTGTCCTTCAAATTGTGGATTTGGGTGTTTAACAGAGATAACGGCCGTCAATCCCTCACGAACATCTTCTCCTGTTAAATTATCCTCGTTTTCTTTTAGGATTTTGTTTTTCTTAGCATAATCATTGATCACACGCGTTAAGGCCGTTCTGAAACCTTGTTCATGAGTTCCTCCCTCATGAGTGTGGATATTATTGGCAAAACTTAGGACATTTTCATGATAGCCAGTTGTATATTGCATAGCAACTTCAACTGCAATCCCTTCCATCTCACCATCAGTATAAATAGGGGTGTTAAAAATGATGTCTTTTTTCTCATTGAGGAAATCAACATAACTAATGATTCCACCTTCATAGTAAAAAGTATCTTTCTTCTCTTCCCCATCTCGTTTATCTTCAATTGAAATGCGCAACCCCTTATTTAAAAAGGCCAATTCTTGAATACGTTTAGAAAGTTTAGCGTAATCATATACAGTTGTCTCAGTGAAAATCTCTGGGTCTGGGGTGAAGTGAACTGTTGTTCCTGTACGGTCTGTTGTGCCAATAACAGCTAAATCAGCAACCACTTGACCACGTTGGTATTCTTGAAAGTAAACTTGCCCATTTTTATGTACATGAACATCAAGTTGGGTCGATAAAGCATTCACGACAGAAGAGCCTACACCGTGCAGACCACCTGATACCTTATAACCGCCACCACCAAATTTTCCTCCAGCATGCAAGACGGTAAAGACTGTTTCAACCGCTGGCCGTCCAGTCTTTTCTTGAATATCAACTGGAATTCCTCGTCCATCATCAACAACTGTAATAGAATTATCGGACTCAATAAACACTTGGATTTGGCTAGCAAAACCAGCTAAAGCCTCATCGATAGAGTTATCAACAATTTCCCAAACTAAGTGATGTAAACCTTCTTTCGAGGTTGAACCAATGTACATCCCCGGACGCATCCGAACGGCCTCTAAACCTTCTAACACTTGGATTTGACTAGCATCATATTCTTTTGCTAAATCTTCTAAATTTTTATGATCTTCTACCATTTCCCTAACCTATCCTAATTCATGCTAAAATCATGCATTTTAGTGCGCTAAATACATCATTAACTGGCACAATATTTCATCGATTGACTATCTAAAATGACGTTCATCATTAGAATAGTCCATAAGTGACATTATATCATATTTCATCTATTTTTTACAGAATTTACTAATATCTAAATTCCAGCAAATTGTAGCATTACAATAGATGTGAGACTTCTAGAAGTCAAAAAGAAGATTCCCTGATATGATAAGAGTACCACCACTCATCAAAAAAGGAATCTTCTCATGACTAGTATATCACAAAATCTTCGCTATTTACCACATACTTTAGAAACACGTTATCACGCTGTTAAAACCTACCAAAATGGTGCCTCTGTCGCCGACGTTACAAAGTTTCAAAAGCCTCTCTCATGCGCTGGAATAAGCGATTTGATGGAACTAAAGAATCATTGAAAAATCGATCCCATCGACCTCTAACACCACATCCAAAGGCTCATACCGAGCAAGAGCTGACCTGGATTAAAAACTGCATCAAAAGAAATCCAAAGGCAACCCTCATCGAAATCTTCTATAAGCTCAAAACGAATAAGGGATATGATAGACACCCTTGCTCACTCTTTCGAATCTTGAGAAAGCTGAACTTCTTCAAATCCCCTAAAGCAAAGAAAAAACCTTATGTCCCAAAACCATATGACACGCCGACTAAACTCGGTATCAAGTGGCAGATGGATGTCAAATACGTCCCGACTCACTGCTACACAGGAAAACTACCTGACAAGTTCTACCAGTACACCGTCATTGATGAGGCCAGTCGAGAACGCTTTATATTCCCTTTCAAAGAGCAGTCGTCCTACTCAACGGTTCAATTTCTCAAAATGGCTATCAAACACTTTGGATACAAACCAAAAATCATCCAAACGGATAATGGCTTCGAGTTCACTCATTTCAAAGAGACCAAACAAGTTCACCCACTAGACTTACTGTGTCAGGAACTGGGCATTGAGCACAAGCTGATTCGTCCTCGAACACCCAGACATAATGGCAAGGTTGAACGCAGTCATCGAAATGACAATCGACGTTTCTACCAGCACTTGACCTTCTACTCCTATGACGATCTGATCAAGCAGATGAAAACCTATCTTTATCGTTCTAATCGACTCCCTATGCAAACTTTAGGATGGAAATCTCCTATCGATATCAGAAAAGCTTTACTAGAAGCTAGCTCCTAGTAAAGCTTAACAAATGGATGGCTTCAAAATAACATTTTAGGTCTCACATCATTGACAAAGGTACATTACTAATATCTAAATTCCAGCAAATGAGCTAGCTATCCTTTTTCTAAAAATAATAAAAAACATCAGAACTAATTTCTCAGTCCCAATGTTTTCAAGTATACCACCCATTGAAATAAATTATTTTTAGGTTTCACTCTTCTCTGTTCAATTAACGCCAACTTCGACGTAATTGACTTTGCATCTGCTTTTCTTCAGCTAGATTATTTTGATAGGCCATAGATAACACCAAGCCAACGCCAATCAAATTAGATATCATCGCACTTCCCCCTTGTGAAATAAAAGGAAGGGGAATTCCTGTCAAGGGAAGAATCCCAACGGCAGCACCAATGTTTTCAAAAATATGAAATAAAATCATCATAATAAATCCAGTGGATATATAGGTGTAAAAACGATTATTGGATTCAAATGTCACTCTCACCATCCGATAAATCAATAGTAAGTACAAACCTAGAACTACGCTGCTTCCCAAAAAACCAAAATTTTCTGCAATAACAGTAAAAATCATATCACTTTCTCGTACTGGAATGGCTAATTCAATTTGATTGAATCCTTTACCTAGTAAGCCACCGCTTCCAATTGCAATCAGGCCCTGTGCTTGCTGGAAGGTTACTGTATCAGCGTATTCAAATGGATTTAACCAGGCTGAAATACGATTGATTTGATAAGTATCCATACCGATATCGCTTAGAAATTCTTTACCATTTGGCATTAAAAAAATAACCAAGAAGACTGTCACAGCTGTCACAGCTAAGCCGAGGACAGATAAAATAATCTTCCAAGATACACCTGATACTAAGACCAATCCTGCAAAAATAGCCATAAAGACCAAGGCTGTCCCAAGATCTTTTTGTAGAAATAATAAGAACAAGACAGGTGCAGTAATCAAAGACATCAAACCAAGCAATCGAAAATCTGTTGACAACCCCTCATCCTCTTTTTTCTGTTGAAAAATCACCAAGGCTCTCGCCAACATCAAAATATAAGATAATTTCATAAATTCAGAAGGTTGAAATAAGGTCATATTATTGATTGTTACCCAGTTTTTTGCCCCTGTTGAAGCATATAAGGAAGGGCTGTAAAAAATCAACGGTAGAACCATTAAAAATAGCCCAAATAAATATAAAATAGGCGTTATTCGCCATAAAAATTTTGTCGGAAAAAGCATAACGACAAAACTAATTACCACACCTAGCACCAACCAAGCAACCTGCTGTGCCATTACTATCCCAAGCTTATTAGGATAATCATGATGAACAGAAACATAAATGGCTACCACACCAATAATTAACAGTAAAAAAACAGGCAAAATTAAAGAATAGTCAATGCGGTTATCTATCGAATTTTTTTTCATTACAGCCGTCTACCTCCAAAATATAACTATTTCATTATAGCACGTTTCCTCATCTCTACCGTATGAAAATATTAGATTTGTTAAATAAAAACTACTCTTATGGAAAGTTGGCGATGCTAATTAAAGACGAAATAAGTGCTGACAATGTTATTATCACCATCTCAGCGACCCACAACTTCCATACAACAGAATATCCCCCCTAAAACAAAAGCTTCTGAAAGGCAAATAAGCGTGTCTGACAACCTTATAAATTTACCAACCTCCTACTATCATACTGACACCAATGTTATACTTGTTAATAGCCAGAGAAAAGCTTATCCAAGCTAACAGAAAATAGTGTTCCTTTAAACTATTATGGAACGTGTTGAACATAAAAAACAACACTAGCTATCTATTCACATGTTACCGTCAACCTAAAATAGCTCATCAATCAAGCAACAACTAAAATCGCTCATCGCCCCTTTTAGACGAGTAAAACAACAAAAACCCTTATTTCAAAGGGTTTTTGTTCATTATTTATATTCCCTGCCGGAATCGAACCAGCAACTACTTCTTAGGAGGAAGGTGTTATATCCATTTAACTAAGGGAACAAAAAATCTACTTCCTCCATTCTACCTTAGACGAGTATTTTTTTCAAGGAAAAATTAAGCTACCCTAATTTTTTCCATTTCGATAGGTTTTCATTTTCTCTTTAAATAGCTCGCTACTAGTTGGTGCTGTGTAGGTCACTGCATTCGCTCCTGCTTGAATAACACTTAAAATACTTTCTTCACTAGGTCCTCCTGTTGCAATAATAGGAAAATCAGGATAGAGCTGACGTATTTTTTTCACAACTCTAGCCGTCTCGGCACCACAACTGATGTTTAATATATCCACTCCAGCCTCAATACGTGATGTTAAATCAATCTGATCAGATAAGACTGTATAAATAATTGGAATATCGATCATTTGATTCACTTTTTCAATGGTTTCTACATTTGTTGGCCCATTTAAAACAACAGCATAAGCACCTTCTGATTCAGCTAATAAACTCATATTAGCTGAACGTGTTCCATTTGTTAATCCTCCACCAACACCAGAAAACACAGGGACAGAAGCAACCATCATTATACTTTTCAAAATGGCAGGATGCGGGGTAAACGGATAAACTGCCAAAACAGCATCTGCATCATGATTAGCTATGATTGAAACATCTGTTGAAAATAAAATCGAGCGAATCCTTCTACCATATATTCTAATCCCAGAACAAGTTTTAATGATTTCTGGGACACGAACAATCTCTTGCCGTAAATTAGACATCACATTAGGAATATTATCTTTTTTCAATTTCCATTACCTCTCTTTCACTCTGTAGCCAACTCATCTTAAGAAAGATTATCATAGACTGTCAAACCATAATATTCTATCAACATATTTAATTTTTCACCATATTGTGTATCTGTTGCATAAGTTCCTGTTAAAGCTGCTGTTGCATCTTGATAAGATGCAGTATTAACACGCCAAGTATCAGTATAATAAGATGAACTTGTGAGGAGAACGGCATAATCTTCCAATGACTCTGACACACTAGGATAAGACCGAAAGGCTGCATCAATCGTATAGGCATTTCCTTCTCCATCATCTTCCCAAGTCTGCATGGTAACACTGGCACCATTATAAGCACCTTTAATCCCAAAAAGATTATTATAATTCGCTGATAAACTAGGTTGCCCACTTTGAGACTCTAAAACTGCTTGCGCAATCATCACTGAAGGATACAAACCATATGCATCTGCAATAGCTTTTGCATCTTCTCCAATTGTATGAATAAAATTAATTGTTACTTGATCATAGTCATATCCAGATACTTTTAAATCCTTATTTTTACTAAAAAGAAAAACTAAACACAGACTTGACAAAATTGTAAGCAGGACAAATGCTAATAGGCACTTCTTCTTTTTCATCAGATAACCTCCATATTTGCTTTGAGCAACTTTACCAACATTATAACCTAGCCACCTTTTTAACTCAATAAAAAACAATTCATAAAAATACTTCTAACTTACTAAGTTTATTTCAATAATAAAATAATATACTATTAATCTATAAAAATAAACGTACACTAAAAAGCTCCTTTATTAAAGAGCTTTTTAGTGTACGTCTAGATATAAGACTATTAACGACGAATTTCTTTGATACGTGCAGCTTTACCTTGCAATGCGCGTAAGTAATAAAGTTTAGCACGACGAACTTTACCGTAACGGATAACTTCAATTTTGTCAACACGTGGTGTGTGGATTGGGAATGTACGCTCAACACCTACACCGCTAGAGATTTTACGAACAGTGTACATCTCTGAGATCCCTTGACCTTTACGTGAAATAACAACACCTTCAAAAATCTGGATACGTTCACGAGTTCCTTCGACAACTTTCGCATGAACACGAACAGTGTCACCAGGACGGAATGATGGGATATCAGTACGAAGTTGACCTTCAGTCAAACTTTGAATTAATGGATTCATTTATTTTTTCTCCTTCTCTTACCAATCTTGAGAGCCTCTCGTCCCAGCGGATTAGCCGTTTTTTGTGTGTCCATTACACACTCTTAATATCTTAGCAAATTCTTCTTCACTTGTAAAGTTATTTAAAGTAAAATTCCTAAAAAAACAAAAGCTAACCCTAAAATGTACGTTAAACTACAATAAAAGATAAAATGATACTTACGATTAAAGAGAGCGAACAATTCATAATTCAAGGTAGAATAAGTTCCTAAACCTCCTAAAAAACCTGTTACTAAAATTGTTCTCCAGATAGTATTAGAAAGGTGTTTTGAAAAATACCCTATCAAAAAAGCCGCTAATAAATTAGCTAACAAGGTCCCTAAAGGGATAGAAAATTTAGGATTTATCAGACTAAGGTAATATCGTACAACAGCTCCAATACCGCAGGCAAGAGCCAGTAACACTACTTCCATTTTTTCGACTCCAAATATCTCCTAGCACAGTAGTGCGCAAAAAAGGCTACGCCAATTCCTCCGACGATATAGAGTGTTGCATACCACAAAAATGTCATATAATTTTTATCCAATAAAAACTGCACAAGATCGAGAAGAGGACTAGCAATCGTCGTGAAGCCACCCAAAAATCCAACTCCTAAAGCAGTTAAACTTTCCTCACTCCAATTTTTTAAGGGTAACAGAGTCTTTACAAAGAAAACCAACAGGAAAATTCCAACAAAGTTAATAATAGCTAGAGAGAGAATACCTGGAAACAAGCTCACTAAAAAATAACGTAAAACTCCTGCTAAGCCAGCTAGGATAAATACATGTAACAGTAACCTAATTTGCTTCATCACTTTAATTTATCAGCTTGAAAGTCCCTTGAATGTTTCATTATGTCTGAAAACGTTCCAAGTAAACAAGCTTCATATTCCTTATTAGTAACCAGCTTAGCAATCTTATTTAATACTGCTTCTTCTCTAGATTGATCTAGAATTGGCATCTGATTTGCTTTTTTATAAGCCACCACTTCTTGAACAAGGTCCATTCGTTTTTCTAACAAAGCTACAAGTTCCTTATCCACTTGATCGATCATCTGACGTGTCTGTTCTAAATTCATTTCTTACCCCTTTTTCATTCTTTTATTTCTAATCAACTGATACAATAAAGCAAAGGCCACCACAATACCAATGATGGCTAAGAGTTGTTCTTTATTGCCTTTAAATAGAGCATTCCCGCCATAAGCATATAAAGCTGATGCTGGTAGCATACCAAGAAATATTGCACTTAAGATTTCTTTACGAGATAGCTTCAGCTCAATAGCCGTGTAATTCACCAAAAAGGTTGGAATAACTGGAACCATGTAGCCCAAGCTCAAACCCAATACTGGATTTTTAAAATGAGATAAATCATCCACAACATGCCCTAACCTTCTGCTATTTTGTGCTAAATGCGTCTGTTTTAAAATCTGCAAACTTAGGAAGTTGCCAAGCATACCACCAAATATATTAACAACTAGTCCAATAATAGGTCCAAAAATTAAACCATTTGCAATGCAAATAACGGAACTAGAGATAAATGGCACAGCAGACATTAAAGCTGTTAAACTGAGTAATAAAAGGTAATCAAGTGGAGTCGGAGCTCTAAACATCTGCTCTAAATGACTAGGGCTTTCTCCTAGGCGTAGTAAAAAGATGAAATCATCCTGATAACGCACCATTAAAAGATAGAGCAAGACAAGAATGCCCCCTACTCCTACTAAGCTTAACCGCCAATTTAATTTTTCTTTTCGTTTTAGTTCGTTAAACAACGCTTTCATATTACCCTTTATCCATAGAAAAAAGAGGGGCGGGACACTCTTCACTTTCTGAGAACTATCCTTAACCCCTCCCCATTTAATCCATTTAAACCAACCACTCTTGTGATCATCTGATAATTTAAAATACCTTCAATCTCAACGAGTTATGGTAATTTGGTCAATAAAGACTCTGCGAATGCTTCTAATTTAGCAATGTCATCGTCTTCTGCTGCTAAATCAACTTTAACAGAATCAGCTCCTTTAGTAGCACCTGTACCCGCAAAGGCTAGATCAAAGTCATCTACCGACTTACAAAAATAATCATAGAAAGTATCACCTGAGCCAACAACTCCATAAACCTTACCTGTCAAGTCAAGGTCCTTTAGATCCTCATAAAAATCAACGATTTCATCAGGAAGGTCACCATCACCATATGTATAACTTGCCACAACAGCAATATCTACATCTTGAAATTCATCAGCGTCGACAGTTGTACACTCATCTACATCTACATCTACGCCCAACTCACGAAGTTTATCGGCGACAATATCTGCAATTTCTTCTGTGTTACCTGTCATGCTAGCATATACAATTTTTGCTAAAGCCATAAGGTCCTCCAAAATTTAATTGGTTTTATTGTAGCATAATTTTTTGATTATTCCAACTCATTTCCTGACACCAGATAGGCTTTTTCGAGTTTACTTAGTAGCAGTTCTTTTTCTCTCTCACTTGCAAAACTTGCATTAATCGCAGCTTGATTGAACTGATAAAAGTCCTTTTTTTGAGTGCCAAAATACTTATTCCACAGTTCATATTCTTTTGTGAGATTAGTATCAGAAACAGTGCGATTGTCCGTATTGATGGTAATGTTAGCACCTGCTTGGTATAAGGGGAAATAAGGGAAATCATCTATTGTTTTTGCCGCTTTTGTTTGTAAATTACTGGTTAAACACATCTCAGCAGTTGCCCCCGCTTTTACAAATTTAGCAATGGCATCTGGATCTTTTACTAGAGCTGTACTATGTCCAAATCGTCTAATCCCTAACTCCATTCCTGTTAAAATATTAGAAACACAACCACACTCTCCCGAATGGAAGGTCATTGGCAGACCTAAATTCTGAGTTTGTTGGATAAGGTTTGATAGCGTCTCTGTGGGAAAATCTGCCTCATTACCGGCAAAGTCAAACCCCACCAAACCTTTCTTTGCCAGGTGAATGATATTTTCAAAAATATCCAATGTTAGAGAAGGGTCTGACTGTTTTAATCCACAAACTAATGCTCTTGCCACAATCCCAAAATCTTGCTCTGCCTTTTTTAAGCCATCTAATACCGCCTCAACTGTGTCAGATGCACTCAGACCTTTATCCATGGACAGCTCTGGAGCAAACCGTACTTCAAGATAAATCACATTTTCCATGGCCGCTTGCTTTGCCACGTCATAAGCTGCTAAACTTAAAGCCTCTTTACTTTGTAATAAGGGACGAATAAAATCAAAAGTTTTTAAATAATCCATCAACGACTCAATTGTTTCAGGCGCTGTGATCAATGATTTTAACTCCTCGTCGTTTTCAGGTAAATCAATCATAGCTAAATCTGCTAGCTGACGGATTGTCTGCATTGATATTGAGCCATCTAAGTGACAATGGAGCTCTGCCTTCGCCAATTTTTGTAATTCAAAGTAATCCACATCCCTCTCCTTATATTTAAGATTTTTTCTATCTTATCATATTTCTCTTGAAATTCAAGTCAGTTTATGCTATTCTTTTGACATTTCACGATGAGATAAAGGAGAAAAATATGACATCTTATACATTACCAGATATTTGGGAAAATCCTAGTCAAATGGGAGGAGCGTGGGGCGGTCTCAACCAACCTACTGCTGGAAGTCGTTTTGAACAACATTTACCAAAGGGAGAAAAAACTTTTCAACTTTATTCCCTCGGTACTCCTAACGGTATTAAAGCTACTATTATGCTAGAAGAATTAAAAGAACTTGGTTTGAAGGCTGATTATGATCTTTACAAGATTGCAATTGGGGAAGGGGATCAGTTTGGATCAGATTTTGTCTCCATTAATCCTAACTCAAAAATACCTGCACTGCTTGATCAAGAATCACATACTAGAGTTTTTGAATCGTCCTCCATTTTACTCTACTTAGCAGAAAAATTTCAGGTTCTTCTTCCAGAAACATTAACTGAAAAAACAGAAGTTCTTAATTGGCTCTTTTGGCAAACAGGTGCCGCTCCCTTTTTAGGCGGTGGGTTTGGGCACTTCTTTCACTATGCCCCTGAAAAACTAGAGTATCCTATTAACCGCTTTGCTATGGAAGCCAAACGCCAACTAGATTTATTAGATAAAGAATTAGCTAAAAAACCTTATATAGCTGGAGAAGACTATAGCATTGCTGATATCGCTATTTGGTCTTGGTATGGCCGTTTAGCTCAAGATAACATCTGGGATAAAGCAGGGATTTTCTTGGACGTCAAAAGTTATAAACATTTGCAAGCATGGACCGAAAAAATTGCGCAACGTCCTGCTGTTCAACGTGGGCTAAATGCCAATTACAAAGAAATTAAATAAATAAAAAGAGGTTTTCAATCACTTGAAAATCTCTTTTTATGTATCTGTGTTATAATGGTTAAAACAAATGTGTGAGGTAACTATGCCAATCTTTCAAAATATTTTAGAAAAAATTAAAACTTATGACACCATCATCATTCATCGCCATATGCGTCCTGATCCAGATGCTCTAGGAAGTCAGGTGGGACTAAAAGAAATTATCCAGCATAACTTTCCAACTAAAACCGTTAAGGCTGTAGGATTTGACGAACCTACACTGACTTGGTTAACACAAATGGATAAGGTTTCAGACGAAGATTATGCTGATGCTTTAGTTATTGTAACTGATACTGCTAATCAACCTCGCATTGATGATAACCGTTATACAACTGGGGCATTCCTCATCAAGATTGATCATCACCCTAATGACGATGTTTATGGAGACATTTGCCATGTAGATACATCTGCTTCTAGTGCTAGTGAGATTATCACAGATTTTGCTTTTTCAACAGGGCTCTCTCTAAATGCCCAAGCTGCTCGGTTATTATATGCGGGTATTATTGGAGACACTGGTAGATTCTTATATCCCTCAACTACTGCTAAAACCATGTCCATTGCAAGTCAACTACGCCAGTATGATTTTGATTTTTCTGCCCTAGCAAGACAAATGGATTCTTTCCCTTATAAGATTGCTAAATTACAAGGCTATGTTTACGATCATCTTGAAGTGGATGACAGTGGTGTTGCGCGTGTTATCTTAACACAGTCCTTTATGAAGGAACAAGGGTTAACAGATGCTGAAACTTCGGCTATCGTCGGAGCACCTGGACGTATTGATAATGTAGAAGCTTGGGCTATTTTTGTAGAACAAGCTGACGGGCACTTCCGTGTACGTCTACGTAGTAAATCTGCCATTATCAATGGCATCGCCAAGCGTCACGACGGCGGTGGACACCCCTTAGCGAGTGGTGCTAATTCCTATTCCTTGGAGGAAAATGATCAAATCTACCAAGAATTAAAAGATCTTTTGATGTCAAAAAGCATTTAGGCTAAAACCTAAATGCTTTTTACTTTGTTATGTTCGTTTTCCAAAATAGACATCAGAATAATATCTGCGTAAGACTCACCGTGCATAATAGCGTGACGTAAGCGCCCTTCCTCTCTAAAGCCAACCTTTTGGTAAAGCCTTTGAGCTACTTTGTTATAAGAAAATACCTCAAGAGATAACCGATGCAACTGTAATTCTTCAAAAGCAAACTGAATAGCAACTTGCGTCGCCCAGATACCAATTCCATGATGACGATCTTTTAGAAAAAATAATAAAATTCTGAAATTAGCCCGCCTAGGCTAATCCTCTATTTCATTTAATACAACCTCACCAATGATTTTTCCATCTGGATTTAAAATCACAAAATCATAGCGGTCATCTGCCTGTGTCACTTTTTCTACATAAGATGTTATCTCCTCTTTAGAAAATTCTTTTTATCCACCTATAAAATAGACAAGCTTTGGATCTATAGGATTAAACCCTTCTTCATAATAGCCTGTGACATCAGATACCGACAAAGGTCTAATCTCATAACCATCCACTCTCTTTATCATAAAGTCCCCCCTTTCTCCCCAGCTTACTAAAATCAAGTAATTTTTTAAACAAATCTGAAAAAATTTATCAAAAGACTTGTCAAGAGAGCTGAGATTTGCTAAACTAGAATAGTTAATTAACTATGGCTCAAAAAGAGCTATGGCAGAAAGGAAATTTTTTAAAGATGAAAAAAGACATCCATCCAGATTACCGTCCAGTAGTATTCCTTGATACAACTACTGGTTACCAATTCCTTAGTGGCTCAACAAAAGCAACTAAAGAAACTGTAGAATTTGAAGGTGAAACTTACCCACTTATCCGTGTTGAGATTTCATCAGACTCACACCCATTCTACACAGGACGTCAAAAATTCACACAAGCAGACGGACGTGTGGATCGTTTCAACAAAAAATACGGTCTCAAATAATCAGCGCTTTAAAATTGCTAGAAACGTTGATTTTAAGCCATTCCTATCATGTAGGAATGGCTTTTGTTTTATAAAAGTAACGGAAAAAGTAACGGTTGAGGTTAAACGCCTAAAAATTGGGCAAACTTTTCAGCCGTTTTTTCCTTTACATTTTCTGTCACATGCGCATATATATTCATTGTTGTTTTAATATCCTCATGCCCCAATCTCTCTTGGACTTCTTTTATACTTGCCCCAGCTTCAAAAAGCAAACTACAATGAGTATGGCGAAAGCCATGAAGAGACTTGAATTGCAACCTATAAAACTGGAAAAGATTCCTAATAGTTAAATTGCGATTAACTGCTATTTTACAACCTGTCAATGACTTCTTGAAGGTAGTAGATCGCATCAACTGGAATGGGATTTTGATCGTTTTTATGGTTAAAATTTAACAAAAAATCCAGTCTAAGTTGCATTCTATCTTTTAGCAATTGACGATAAGAAGCATCAAAGGGTGCTAAGGGATATTCCTGCAATTCTAGATAAGAGCAGCCAGATAGCTCACCAAAAGGAGTAAAATTCCCTACTCCCTCTACTATTTTTTCAATCGCAGCAAGGGTGACTTCTTTTGGAATACTTTTTCCCAGATAATTTCCAGTATTGACAATATAACAGTCCACACCAGAATCGAATAATTCTTGAAATTTTTTAAAATCTTCTACTAAAGGATAGACTCTAAAAGGATTGGCATAAGGTTCAATAACCAATTGACTCAAATCTCTAACGCCATTTTCAGCATTAGAACGTTTTGTCATCAGGGTACAACCCAAGGTAGAAGAAAGTGAACTATTATCAACTTTAAGAATCGGAGGGAGCGAATCATCTTTCATAATCCAAAAAATAGCATCAATCGCCTCTTCTATCTTATCTACCCGATTTGGAGTGGCGTAACGTGATTTAACTGTTCGACCATTACCATTTCTAATATCTTCTGTTACCAAGACTTTTTTGCCTTCATGATTTAAAGTCACACCACAATTTTGTACGGTAACAAAATAATCTTGCTCGGGATGTCCTGCTGGATAATCATTGGTTTTGTCAAAATAAGAGGACTCTAAAGCTATGGAAGAGCCATTTTTTGTTGAAATAATAAAGGCATCATCATGCAAAACTTGAATAGCGTACTTTCCATCATGTTTAGCATGGGTTAACGTCGATTTTCCTGAGCCAGATAAACCAAAAAAGGAAGCAACATAGGGCTTTTGCTCTGCTTTTTTAAAAATCTTTAAACCACCGTGACAGGCAACGTAGTCATGTCTAGCAGCAGTTGCCCAAGCTAAGGTCAGCGTTCCTTTTTTGATTTCGCCAAAATAATTCAATCCTAAAATAACAGCAGTATTATGCAATGTATCAAAATAAGCTAGACCATCTGGGTAGGCTTCATCTTTCCAAGTGGGATCAAAAAAGATATAAATATCATTTTCATCTAGTGGTTTTGAAGCTAAATATCGCTGGTAATACACCTCGGTAAAGGCTTGAAAATTTAAAAGCCAAGAATAGAGGTTGGCAACTTCTTCTTTGGGTAACATCAAGTGAGCACGGACCATAAAATCTTCATCTAGTCCTACTAAGGCTTCTGAGGCATAATAGGGTTTTAAACTGGCTTGATAAATCGCCTCTCGAATCTTAGGCAGAATCTGTTGGTCTTCTTGTAAGTTCCTTCCTAAAATACGCCTCGCTTTTGCTGTTCGACCTGTCACAGCACCACCATTATGAACTAAAATTTTCGCTTCATCAGGTAAGTGTAGTTTCTCAGGATAGGTGACTGGCATATCTAACACAATTGTTGATGGTGATTTTTTTGCCAACTGGTAAACCTCACCAAGTTCTTTTAAATGCGTCACATTGTTGCCATAAAAAGCAGTCTCAACAATCGTCTTCAAGGTGGAAAAATGCGAGTTGTCTTTTGAAATATCGTGTGTAAAAAATTGATCTTGTGTTGCCATACTTCTTCCATCCTTTCTTTTAAAAGCTAATATGCAATAATGGTGTTATTTTCTTTTATTATACTCCTTTTTTATTAAAAAATCATAAAAATATCAGCTAAAAAAACTAGAGTTTAAGCCCCTAAGATTTTAAACTCTAGTTTTTTTATGGATAAAAATATTTCTTTCAGTTGATTAGAAAACCACCTTACTTAGTGTGCTACAATCTCTTGTGCAATTTCATGCCCCGTCATATCTGCTGGGTAATAGGTTGGCCAATTTTCCATTTCTTCCAATAGTTTTTCTTGACTCTCTCCACCAAAGTAGATATGGAAATGTCCTGAATCTTGTGGGGAAATAGCATGGTCACTAAATTGAACGTATTTGAACTGACCAGCATTTTTGTCAGTTGCTTCAAATAAATAGCGAACACCACGATTACCTTTTTTATAAGTTAAAATTTCATAACCCACATACTTATAGGTGTACTGATAGGTTTTTCCATTTTGCGTAAAGGTCATTGTATTTTTTTTACCGTCAATCGTAATGTTGCTGACATCCGTCTTATAACCTGTCGTATAGTAAGCTTTATACTCTTCTGCAGTCATATCTTTTTTAGACTTAGCCTTATAATCCCAGACAGGATCAAGTGTACCGTCTTCTAGATAAGGATAAACCGACTGCCACTCACCTGACCAATCTGCCAAGGTACGTTTTTTAACATCCTTATCTTCAAAATACCCGTTATAAACGGTCTTACTGGTATCTTCTTCTGATTGTATTTCTTTCCCTGACACATTGGTCGTTAATTGCAAGTTCTTTAAGTTTTGGCGCATGACTGAGAAATAATCTTCTCCTGCCTTCATTTGTTGACTTGTTAAACTTTCAAGCGGATTTAATACTGCTGTTTTAACCCCCGCAGCACTAGCCAAGGTGTCTGCAACTTTTTTAGAAGCATTCTCTTCAAAATAAATATATTTAATATCATATTCTTTGATATATTTTGTCAAAGTCGCCAAACGTTTCGCTGAGGGTTCTGATTCGGCTGAAACACCTGTAATGGAAATCTGATTTAAACCATAATCAAGAGCCAAGTAGCCAAAGGCAGCATGCTGAGTAACAAATGAGGTTTGTTTAGCTTTAGATAAGGCCTTATCGTACTCTTGATCTAAAGCTTCTAATTTCTTGATGTAGGCTGCTGCATTTTCTTTAAATTCATCTGCTTTTTCTGGAAAAGCTTTTGTTAAATCATCACGAATATTTTCCACAAGTTCAATCGAACGCTCTGGAGATAACCAAAGATGTGGATCATACTCATGGGTGTGACCATCTCCTTCTTCATGATCATGCTCTTCTTCCGCAATACCTGGTGCTAAAATCATATCACCTGTGGCTTCAATAATAGTCGTATTCTTACTATCAATGGATTTTTTTACCTTGGATACCCAAGTCTCCATACTATCATCATCATAGACAAATGCATCTGCTTCTTGAATTTTCGCAATGTCTTTGGTGGATGGTTGGAAATCATGTACCTCTGTTCCTGCCTTAATAAGTAAATCGACATTTCCCTCATCACCAACAATGTTCTTTGTAAATTCATACATTGGATAGAAAGTTGTCACCACATCGATTTTATCATCTGCTTGAACAGTTTGAGCTGGACTCACTGCTGTCCCTAAAGCCAATGCAGATGCTAACCCTAGACCAAGTAACCATTTCTTTTTCATGAAACCCCTCTTTTCTTAACTGGTTAATCTTTTTTGTTTACTGGTTAAGTATATCACATCAAAAAGATTTTGCAAGCTTTTTTTGAAAAATTTTTCAAAAAAAAGTCGAA
>NZ_JBNPOS010000014.1:0-41718 GCF_050315295.1 Streptococcus sp. SGI.013 | reverse complement strand
ATTTTATTCACGATGGCGACGACGTGCTGTCAGACCTAGACCTGTTGCTAGTGTTAACATTCATTAATCTGGGGTAGCTTTACCACTTAGTGAAGTTTGGCTCTTGGAAGTATCCAATCTTCTCCTTGAACTGAGATAAATTGACGCATACTACTTCTTCCTTACCACCAAATCCTTTTGTCAAGGGGTTTTGTGGCAAAAAATTAAAAAAGCAGGTTTTAAATCTGCTTTTTTATGTTGATTTTTTTAATATCTTAGATTTTAGATAGAGAAAGGCAAAGCGCCAAATGTTATCGGCTATAGTAGCCAACCAAACGCCTGCCAAGCCTAGTCCAAGAGGGAGAGCTAAGAGATAGCCTAAGCCGATACGTATCCCCCACATGCCGATACTGGTCGCATAAAATGGCAGCTTTGCTTTTCCCAAGCCTTGAAAGACAGCCGTATAGATCAAAGTCCCAGAGGTTGCCAAAGTCCCTAAAAATGAAAAGAGGAGAACGACAGAAGAATAGCTTTGGACCGCACTATCTTGGCTAAAGGCTGCCGACAAGGGAGTGCCACATAGCCAAACAAGACCACTAATCGTTGCCATCAATAGACTAGATAAAAGGTAAGCCTCTTTAATCAATGTCTTTAGTTTGCTCCAATCCTCCTCTTTTTTTGCCTTAGCCACAAGGATGACCGTTGCTGTCGCTAAGCCCAGACCTGGCATGTAATTAAACTGGGTGAGGGTCTCACCGATGGCATTTCCGGCAACCGCCTTTGTCCCTAGCATCACCACGATAGCCACGATAACCACATCGCCTAACCGCATCATCAGACGCTCACCTGCTATGGGCAAAGCTTGCGCCAAAAAGTCTTGAGATACTCTTAACTCAGGGATAAGGACAGCTAAATCTAGCTTGGCAAAGAAAAACAGGATGCTACAACCTATCAGACGAGACAAAACTGTCGAGATAGCCACACCTGCTACCCCAAAGTCAAAGATAAAGACAGATAGAGCTGATAAGATAGCATTTAACAAATTAGTCCACAGACTGACATAGGCTGGGAGTTGTACCTTTCCTTTTACCCTTAAAATAGCACCTAAGCTAGTAAGATAAGCAAGGCTAAAAGAACCTCCTCCAACAATAGCTAGATAAAGTCCACCTAAGTCTGACAGATTTTTTTCTGCTCCCAATAGACTAAGCAGTTGTGAAGAAAAGAGCATGGAGATCAAACCAAGGCAGGTACTAAGCCAAAAGGTGAGAGAGAAGGCTTGTCTGATACTAACTCTTGTCAACTGTTGGCTGGCTAGGCGGCTAGAGATAGCAGCTGCTAAAGCAATAAAGAGAGCTTGGTAAACTGCCAGGATGTTATTGGCTACTGCTACACCCGAAATGGCTAAAACGCCTAATTGCGCCACTAGATAGTTGTCAACGACCCCCATCAGCATCTGAAGGAGATTTTCTACAATAGCTGGTAAAGCTATTTTCATCAATTCTTTTCTATATAACATGGTATGACAAAAATAGAGCGGGAATCCCCACTCTATTTAACTCCTAGATAAGTTTCAACGGCTACTTGCATGTCTGCTGCGGCTACAACAGTGGTATGGCGTACCGGTGCTGTTTGAAGACCATCCACGGCCTTAGGAATAGCAACACCTGATAAGGCATGTAACTCTTCTACAGCTTTGAAATCATCGCCACTATCTTTTCCTGTTACAGCTGATACAGCCACTCTCGGAAACTTGTATGGGCTAGCTGTTGAGGCAATCACTACCTTGCTTTGATCGCCTGTTTTTTCTGCATAAGCTTGATAAACTGCTGATGCTACCGCTGTATGAGGATCTTCAATGTAATTGGCTTCTTTGAAGACACGGTTAATCTCTGCTTCTGTTTCTGCTTCTGTCGCAAATCCTGCAGCAAACAAATCAAGAATAGCCGTATCGACATCTTCTAGACGGTATTCACCTTTTTCTACCAAATCTGTCATCAAGGCTTTTGTTTTTGCGGCATCATTTCCAAGAAGGTGGAAGATCAGACGCTCAAGGTTAGACGAAACAAGAATATCCATTGATGGGCTTGTGGTTACCTTGAAGTCACGTTTTTTATCGTAAGTTCCTGTGTTAAAGAAGTCCGTTAGAACATTGTTTTCGTTTGACGCACAAATCAACTTGCCAATTGGGACACCAATCTCACGCGCATAATAAGCCGCTAAGATATTACCAAAGTTCCCTGTTGGGACAGTAATATTAATCTGTTCACCGTTTTCAATCGCACCTGCTTTTAACAACTGCGCATAAGCATAGACATAATACACAACTTGTGGCACAAGACGACCAACGTTCATCGAGTTGGCTGATGAGAACTGGGCACCTTTATCTAGCAATTTAGCACGAAGCGCTTCGTCATTAAACATGTGCTTAACATTGGTCTGTGCATCGTCAAAGTTTCCATCAATGGCAATAACATGTGTGTTATCTCCAGTTTGAGTGGTCATTTGCAACTCTTGGATTTTTGAAACACCATCTTTTGGATAAAAGACAATAATCTCAGTGCCTGGAACATCAGCAAAGCCTGCCATCGCAGCCTTACCTGTATCACCTGATGTCGCAGTTAAGATGACGATTTTATTGTCCACACCCTGCTTTTTAGCAGATGTTGTCAAAAGATAAGGGAGGATAGACAAAGCCATGTCTTTAAAGGCAATGGTTGAGCCATGAAAAAGCTCTAGATTGTACTGATTCCCTAACTTGACTAAAGGAGCAATGACTGGCGTATCAAACTTATCATCATAAGCGTTGGTGATACAGTAGTCCAACTCTTCTGCTGTAAAATCATCTAGGAAAGCTGAAAGGACTAATTTTGCCACTTCTTGATAAGAAGCATCTTTAAGTTGGTTAAAGTTAAGCTCTACTTGAGGGGTTGTGATCGGCGTAAAGAGTCCACCATCCGTTGCCAAACCTTGTAAAATAGCTTGACTAGCAGTTACCTTATTATTTTCATCACGGGTTGATTGATATACTAATGTCATGATTGTTCCTCATTTTTATAGATAGTCTTCTTTTTATCATACCATAATTGTCAGAAAATTGATACAGATTTGGCGCAATATCCTAAAGTTTTCTCAGCCTATTCAAAAAAGCTAGGTGTAAAATCCTAGCTTTTTAAAGGGTTATTCTTCAATTTCATCATTGGACGCCGCTGGCAAGACAAGGTTTAAGAGAACACCAACCAAGGCAGCCAAGGCTGTTCCTGAAATCACAAGATCAGAACCGATTTTTAAGACACCTCCGCCAAGACCTAAAACAAGCATGGCACTAGCAATCACCAAGTTACGTGACTCCATAAAGTTAACACGCGCCTTAATCAAAACTTTCAACCCATTACTTGCAATAACACCATAAAGGAGAATAGACATCCCTCCCAAAACAGCACTTGGAATGGTTGAAATCAAAGCTGTAAACTTAGAAAAGAAACTCAACCCAATAGCAATAAAGGCGGCATTACGGATCACTGAAACACTAGCGATACGTGTCAAACCAACAACACCAGTATTTTCGCCGTAAGTCGTATTGGCTGGACCACCGATAAAGGCGGATACAGCTGTTGCAACCCCATCACCAATCAAGGTGCGATTTAAACCTGGCTTTTTCAAGAAGTTACGACCACAAATTTCACCTAAAACCATGTGATCTCCGATGTGTTCTGCAATTGTCACGATAGCAATTGGTAAAATAGCAAAGGCTTCTGGTCCAAAGTAAAGGTTGTATTCTTTAAAACTCTTAATCCCTGTCGCAAACGGTAAGCTAATATCTGGTAGGGCAAACCATGCTGCTTCTTTAACTGGTGTAAAATCTACCATCCCTAAGCAAACAGCTACCAGATACCCCCCTACAATTGCAATCAAAAATGGGATAACACGCATAAAGCCACGGCCACGTGTTTGAATAGTTACCGCAATCATGAAGCTCACGGCAGCAACTAACATATTTTTCCAGTTCCCATCTTCCACAAAACCAGCTGATGTTACCGCTGTATTGGCAAGTCCTAAACCGATTACCATAATCATCGGCCCAATGACAATTGGAGGTAAAAGGCGGTCAATCCAAGCTGTTCCGATTTTTGAAACCACTAAGGCTACGACCACATAGATCAAGCCGACCATCATGATACCAGTTTGTCCTGCGCTGATATCTCCTCCCATCTGCTCCTTGGCAAAAGCCATCGCTGAAATGTAGGCAAATGAAGAACCTAGGTAAACTGGGACACTAAACTTGGTAGATACCATATAGATCAATGTCCCTATCCCTGAAGCCAGTAAAGCTGTCGAAACAGACATCCCTAATAAAATCGGAACTAGGATTGTCGCTCCAAACATTGCAAAAACGTGCTGTACACTCAGTAACAAGCCTTTTGCAGTATCTGGCTTTTCATGAATATCAAATAATAAACGTTTCTCTGCCATTTTATCTCCTTTTTCCTCCTATTTGGATGGCATCTAAATAGGAAGGTGTTTTTTCTATTGGACTTATTTTTGACAAAAAAATAAGTCTCCATAACGAAATGAGACTTGGGTAGATTGATTTTCGATAAAGTTACACCACAAAATAAATGCAGATTTAGTATTTTCTGCTCCTGTTTTGTAGTTTATTGTTCGAAGTCCCTTAGTAGGCTCCCTGTCCTACCTTAAAAGTCCTAATTTCAATTATCCATTTTACCTAATTTCTCCATCCTTGACAAGCCCCTAAATCAAAAAATGAGATTGAAACAGCGTGTGTTTCAATCTCATTGGCTGATAAACTTATTTTAGACGTCCTGGGCGTTCTTTGTAGCCATAGAAAGCATCTTCGATGATTTCTTGCATGTGATCCACCATAGCCAGACGTGGGTTAGCTGGGGTACACTGATCTTCGTAAGCAAGAAGCGCTAATTCACGAGAGTGTTCTTTCAACTCTTTCTCGTCAATACCTTGTGCTTTCAGATTCATCTCAATACCAATACGCTCACCAAGGTCATAGACAGCTTGTGCATAAGCTGCGACAGCTTCTTCTGGTGTTGAACATGGCAAACCTAGCATACGAGCAATATCTTGGTATTTTTCATCTGCTTTGTAGTAGTTGTATTTAGGCCATGTTGCTGTCTTAGATGGACGTGTTCCGTTATAGCGGATAACATATGGTAATAAGATCGCGTTAGTACGACCGTGAACAGTATGGAAACGTCCTCCGATTTTGTGCGCCATTGAGTGTGAAATTCCTAGGAAGGCATTAGCAAAGGCCATACCTGCAATCGTTGAAGCGTTATGCATTTTTTCGCGTGATGCAAAATCTGCATTTTTAACAGAACTTTCTAGGTTTTCAAAAACAAGCTTAATGGCTTGAAGAGCAAGACCATCTGTAAAGTCGTTGGCTACTGTTGACACATAAGCTTCTGTGGCGTGGGTCAAAACATCCATACCAGTGTCAGCTGTAACATGAGCTGGCACGGTCATAACCAAGGCAGGATCCACAATAGCAATGGTTGGTGTCAATGAATAATCTGCAATTGGGTATTTGCGGTTATTAGCCTTATCAGAGATAACAGCAAATGGTGTCACTTCTGATCCCGTACCAGATGTGGTTGGAATAGCGATAAACTTAGATTTCTTACCAAGCTCTGGGAATTTAAAGGCACGTTTTCGGATATCCATGAATTTTTGAACAAGGTCATGGAAGTCCACTTCTGGTTGCTCATAGAAGAGCCACATAACCTTAGCCGCATCCATTGGTGAACCACCACCTAGTGCGATAATGGTGTCTGGTTTAAAGGTACGCATCATCTCGGTTCCTTTATAGACCGTTGTGATGTCTGGATCAGGCTCAACATCTGCAAAGATTTGATAGACCACATTATTGCGACGAAGGTGAAGTTGCTCCAAAATACGATCCAAGAAACCAAACTCAACCATGGCATGGTCAGTTACAATCATGACACGTTCAACATCACGACATTTTTGGAGGTATTGAATAGAATCACGTTCGAAGTATGTTTTTGAAGGAACTTTAAACCACTGCATATTGTTTCTACGTCTTCCTACTTTTTTGATGTTCAAGAGATTAACCGCACTCACGTTATCACCGATAGAGTTACGGCCATAAGAACCACAACCAAGTGTTAATGATGGTAAGAATGAGTTGTAAACATCACCAATACCACCGAAGGTAGATGGTGAATTCCAAATCACACGAATGGCACGAACCAAAGTTCCAAATTCTTTGGCTAAAGCGGCATCTTCTGTATGGATAGCGGCAGAGTGACCTAATCCATCAAACTCAACCATGAGACGCGCTTTTTCAAGACCATCTTCACGAGAATCTGACTTCAAGACAGCAATTACTGGTGACAATTTCTCGCGTGTCAAAGGCTCTTTAACGCCAACTTCTTTACACTCTGCTGCTAGGATATTTGTGCCTTCAGGAACTGAGAAGCCTGCTTGTTCTGCAATCCAAGTCGCTGGTTTTCCGACGATGTTTGGATTTAATTTAGCTTCTGCACAATTTTTACCGTTGGCTTTAGCTCCAAAGCAAAATTCTTCTAGGAGAGCTTTTTCTTTTTTATTAACAAAGTAAGTGTGATAGGATTTAAACTCTTTGACAAAGTCATCATAGATTTCTTTATCAACAATTACAGCTTGCTCTGAGGCACAGACCATACCGTTGTCAAATGATTTAGACATGACAATATCATGAGCTGCCTGACGAACGTTAGCAGACTTTTCAACATAGGCTGGAACGTTACCTGCACCCACACCAAGAGCTGGCTTACCACATGAGTAAGCTGCGCGTACCATGGCATTACCACCTGTAGCAAGAATCGTAGCAATTCCATCATGGTTCATCAAAGCCGCGGTCGCTTCCATTGAAGGTTTTTCAATCCACTGGATACAGTTTTCAGGAGCTCCTGCAGCAATGGCCGCATCACGCACAATACGAGCAGCATGTGCTGATGACTCTTGAGCTGATGGATGGAAGGCAAATACAATAGGGTTACGTGTTTTGAGAGAAATCAATGATTTAAAGATTGCCGTTGAGGTTGGGTTAGTAGTTGGTGTAATCCCACAGATAACTCCTACAGGCTCTGCAATCAATGTTAATCCTGTTACATCATCTTCTTCGATGACACCAACTGTTTTAGTATGGCGCATATTATTCACCACATGCTCGCAGGCAAAGAGGTTTTTAGTTGCCTTGTCCTCGAAAACACCACGACCTGTTTCCTCATAAGCATGCATAGCCAAAACACCATGAGCATCTAGGGCTGCCACTGAGGCTTTTGCAACGATGTAATCTACTTGTTCTTGATTAAGTTTTCGCATCTCCTCTAGGGCAACAAGACCTTTTTTCACTAGAGTATCGACATGCGCTTGTGCTTCAAGTGCTTTTTCTTCTTTACTTACAGTTTTATCAGCCATATTTTCCTCCAAAGTGATTCAACAAGTTTGTTAAATCTTTCACATTTGTTACGTTTTCTATTATAGCTTACTGGATTAGTTTTGTAAACCCTTTCATGTTAATTTGTGTAATTTTCCTATTTTTAACGGTAAAAAATGAGACTAGGCTGATGCACCTAGTCTCAATCGTTTATTCTAAAATATTTTAGCCCAAAGCTCTAGAAAAGAAGTTATTTTTCGCCTTTTGCTGGAGCTTTTGCTGCTTTTTTCAAGGCAGCTTGTAGGGTTTGCGCATAAAGCTTGCCACCTTCTGAATCATCTGAGCCGTTATCTTTATAATGCACGCCATCTGTGCCAGGCCAAATTTCAGGATGATCAACTGCTACTTTATACCAATCTGCTATCGTGATATAGTTGTACTTCTTGGCTAATGTCAACTCATAATCACGCGCTTCTTTAACAGCCGCCTGATTTTCCTTACCGTTATAAGGGGTCACAAAGACTAAGTGGTGCCCTTTAGGTAAAGCATCGATGAACTGCTGAGTATCATCTTTATAATCATAAACCGAATTAACCCCAACGGCGATTACCACTGTTTCTGGAAGGGTCTCATTTTTGATATGATTTTCAAAGATATCAAATGCCAAATCGAAATTACGACTCACCGCAGAGTCTTGCTGAGCATTTGGAAGGTATTGGCTGAGAGCACCGCTTGAGCTGAGGGCAACAGAATCTCCAATAATCAAGACTTGGCTACCTGTTTTACCAATGTTTTCCTTATCCGCTAAATTACGCGTCTGGCGCATTTGATCATTTGATTGGTTAAGTGAGCTCACCAAGAGATTGGTCTCAAATTCTCCCATTTTTGGAGAAACAGTCGTTAAAAAGAGCATCAAAATACCGAGAGCAGCAAAGCTAGTGTAAATCCATTTGCTGTAAGGTCTGAGATCAAAGTCCCATCGGAACAAATGAGAAGACTTGCCTGCAATCAATGGCTCTAAAACATAAAAAGAAAGCGTCGCAAAAAGATAGGACAACAGCACCGTAACCATAACCGCTTGCGTGTTAGAGAGCATTTGTGAAAAAATCACGTAAAACGGCCAATGAAAAAGATAAACACCATAACTCGTATCGGCTAAGTAAGTAACAAAAGCTGGTTCTTTAATGCTCGTTTGATCACTCAAGACGCGGCAGGAATAAATCATGACAGAGGCAAACAAACTTGAGAGAACAAAACCAAATAGATAAGTAAAAAGATGGTCAAAATCCAGAATCAAGCTTAGTAAAAATAACAGCGCAAAACTTCCCAAAACATAAGTGATAACTCTTGAGGTTTTCCATAAGCGAACATTCTTTTTGAAACGCTTGGTTGTATTTTGTATCCCTGTCATCGTTGCAAAAACACTACCGAGAAAGAATGGGAAACTGTGTGTCCAAGTAGAAAAATAAATGCTTGAAAAATTATGGACAAAAAGCGACGAGATAAACATCGCTAAAAAGCCTGCTAAAAACAAGCCACTAGATACTATAAATACAGCACCTCGGTATTGATTGCTATTTCTAACTCTCTTTCCTAAAAACCAGAGCAAGAGCCCCCAAAAGATGTAAAAATGAACCTCAATGGCCAAACTCCATGTATGAACAAAGAGATGCGGGATAAATTGTGCCTCGTAGTTCCCACCTGTCATAATCTCATAAACATTGGTCATAAAACCAAATGTTGCTGCAATTTGGTTACCAATACCTGCTCTAAAATCAGTCTTGATAAGAAGCGTAAAAGGTAAGGTAATCAGGACCATGAGCACCATGGGAGGAACAATTCGATAAAATCGCCTTCTAAAAAAACCAATGATATCAATTTTGTGATTTCTGCTATATTCATCCAATAATAAAGCTGTGATCAGATAGCCAGAAAAAGTAAAAAAGATATCTACTCCAATAAAGCCACCTGGGAACTGCTTTTTAAAAAAATGGTATAACAAGACCAGCAGTAGCCCTGTAATACGTACAAAAGAAAACCATTTTATTCTCATTTTTGATAAATCCCCTGTTTAAATGTTCCCTTATAGACAGCCTTGGTCTCTGTTATCAATGTTCCTTGACCATCGGCCTGACCATTCTTAAAATGCCCCTCATAAGTCCACCCAGCCTTAGCGATAAACTTCCCTTGGCCACTGAAGGTGCCATTTACAAAGTTCCCTTCGTAAACATCTCCATTTTTATAAGTCAGTTTTCCTTGACCATTCATGCGATGGTTGACAACATATCCTGTATATTTGATATTCCCCTCATCTAAGACCAAGCTTGTTTTTGTTTGAAAATTCAAAACCAAAACTGACAAGGAACACGCAAAAATGACAATTAAAGTTAAAAACTCCAGCCTCTGCCGTAATATTTCTGGAGTTAGTTTCAACCTAGCTCGTTTTTCCTTCTTCATACTTATCCTCTAATCTCCATTTGCTTTTTCAAACCAAGCTTGACACCCTTTTGTGACTAGGGCATAGGTTTCTTCAAAATCACCTGTATAATAGGGATCAGGCACACCAACCTCACCAAAAAGGTGAATCTTATGATCAAACTCACCAGCTGATAAGCTTAACAGATCCGCAACGTTTTGCTCATCCATCCCTAAAATTAAATCAAATGTCTTCAAATCATCCAAACTAATCTCTTGTGAGCCTTTTGTGTGATCGTAAGCAATATGATAGTTATTTAAAATCGCCTGAGTTCCTCTATGAATAGGATTTCCATGTTCCCAACTAGATGTTGCTCGACTTTCAACTTGCCAATCTGTACCTTTTGCAATATCTTTCATCACAAACTCCGCCATTGGACTGCGACAGATATTACCCAAACAGACAAAACAGACTTTCATAGGATATCTCCTTTACTCTATTGTTACTATTATACCTAAATTAAGGAAAATAAAAAAGGGAGTGAGAAAATCCCCTTAAAATAAGGGGTCACTCCACCTTAATCTATGATTTTTTCGCCAAAGAATAGTCATATCCCAAATGATCGTAAGCTTTCTCTGTTGCCACTCGACCTGTTCGTGTCCGCATCAAAAATCCTTTTTGAATCAGATAAGGCTCGTACATATCCTCAACCGTCTCTCTCTCCTCAGCAATATTGACAGAGAGAGTTCCAAGACCAACTGGCCCTCCACCATAAAGCTCAATCATGGTTCTTAGAATCTTTTGATCTACATAATCAAGCCCTTCTCTATCAACATCAAGCATGGTGAGGGCATCATCTGTCATCTTTTCATCAATATGACCATCTCCCATAATCTGAGCATAGTCTCGAACACGCTTGAGCAGACGATTGGCAATGCGAGGTGTCCCACGACTTCGCATGGCGAGTGATTTTGCCGCTTGATGCACAATATCCATTTCAAAAATATCAGCTGTTCGCTCAACAATCTCTGTCAAATCATCCAGCTCATAATATTCCATATGCCCTGTAATTCCAAAACGAGCACGCAAAGGATTAGACAGCATCCCTGCCCGCGTCGTTGCCCCAATTAGCGTAAAAGGGGGTAACTCTAGATGCACACTACGGCTGGCTTCTCCTGCCCCAATCATAATATCAATATAGAAGTCCTCCATAGCACTATAGAGCACCTCTTCTACTGCCATTGGCATACGGTGAATCTCATCAATAAAAAGGACATCTCCTGCCTCTAGATCATTTAAAATAGCCACCAAGTCCCCTGCTTTTTCGATACTTGGACCTGTTGTCTGTTTCAGATTCACTCCGAGTTCATTGGCAATCACAAAAGCCATCGTAGTTTTACCAAGTCCTGGTGGTCCAAAAAGAAGGACATGATCCATCGCTTCATCACGCAACTTAGCCGCTTCAATAAAAATCTTCAGCTGGTTTTTGACCTTATCCTGCCCAATATATTCTTTTAAATATTGAGGACGGAGGGTACGCTCTGCATACTCCTCGTCCCCCATCATATCGTTATCTAAAATTCTTGTCATAGACCTATTTTACCATAAATTCTCTAACGATGAAAAGTTGAGCCAAAAGAAAGAGCCCTGTCAGACAGGACCCTTTCAGGAGATTTATGAAAAGAATATCAGCTAAATCTAGCTGATACTACTGAACAAGTGTTCAGTAGAAGTTTTAGGATAAAAGTAGTATAAACCTTCAACCTTAAACTTTCCTTAAGCTCTCAAATTATTGATAAATTGTTATTACTCCCCTAATCCGATACGTTCAAAAACCTCATCCACACGTTTAGCATAGTAGTCTGGGTTGAAGAGTTTATCGATTTCTTCCTGGCTGAGTTTGGCTGTCACGCGCTCATCCGCTTCGAGAAGGGGCTTGAAGTCCACTTGATTATCCCATGACTGTGCGGTTTTTGGTTGCACCAAGTCATAGGCTTCCTCACGGGTCATACCTTTTTCAATCAAGCTGAGCATCACACGCTGGCTGTAAATCAAGCCAAAAGTTGACTCCATATTGCGTTTCATATTTTCAGGGAAGACAGTCAAGTTCTTGACGATATTACCAAAACGGTTGAGCATATAGTTGATAAGAATGGTCGTATCCGGCGTGATAATCCGCTCCGCTGACGAGTGGGAAATATCGCGTTCGTGCCAAAGCGCCACATTTTCAAAAGCCGTCACCAAGTGACCACGCACCACGCGAGCCAGACCAGTCATATTTTCAGAGCCGATAGGGTTGCGTTTATGGGGCATAGCAGAGCTGCCCTTTTGGCCTTTGGCGAAATACTCTTCGACTTCGCGTTGTTCAGATTTTTGTAGCCCACGGATCTCTGTCGCCATACGCTCAATAGACGTTGCAATCAAGGCTAAAGCTGAGAAATATTCTGCGTGAAGGTCACGAGGAAGGACCTGGGTCGAAATTTCCTGCGGACGAATGCCTAATTTACCACAAACATACTCTTCCACAAACGGCGGAATGTTGGCAAAGTTTCCAACCGCACCTGAAATTTTACCAGCTTCAACGCCCTTGGCCGCCACATCAAAGCGCTCCATGTTGCGTTTCATTTCGCTATACCAAGTTGCCAGTTTCAAACCGAAGGTCGTTGGCTCCGCATGGACACCGTGGGTCCGGCCCATCATGATGGTGTACTTGTGCTCACGTGCCTTGTCAGCGATGATATTGGTGAAGTTTTCAAGGTCACGACGGATAATGTCGTTAGCCTGCTTGTAGAGGTAGCCGTAAGCCGTATCTACCACGTCGGTCGAAGTCAGACCATAGTGGACCCACTTGCGTTCCTCACCAAGACTTTCCGAAACCGCACGTGTGAAAGCCACCACATCGTGACGGGTTTCCTCTTCAATCTCTAAAATACGGTCGATATCAAAAGTTGCCTTCTCACGAATCAAGGCCACATCTTCCTTGGGAATTTCACCCAACTCAGCCCAAGCCTCATCAGCGAGGATTTCCACCTCCAACCAAGCCTTATACTTGTTCTCTTCACTCCAAATAGCCGCCATCTCCGGGCGGGAATAACGATTGATCATTGTTTATGATACAGAGGGCGTTAAGAAAGCGAGAGAAAAATAGGAAACTGACGCTGTGTGCTAACACACAAGACAGTTTATCTTTTTTCCGACGCTTCTAGCCCGAGTTCAAATACTCGAATCTGCCCTCTCTCCTTTCCATTTATTTTATAATTTTATTGCTTAAGGAAGTCCGTAGCCTGTATTCAGTTCAGAGAATACGATGCTCTTTCTTTTCTGTTCTCTATTCTATTTTACTTGCAGTTCTTTTTATAAATCTTGAAAATACTGCTTTGTTATTTTCTCAAATAAAGCCAGACAAATAGTATTAAGAGAGTATTTTTTACAACAATATCTTCTGTAAAATCCAGAGTTGTCTGACCACCATGATCATAAAAGTGTCCTAGCCAAGTACCTTAGAGATTTTTATTTTCAAACTCAAGTTCCTAGAATTTGTACAAATCAACTTTAGTCTCCTTAAAATTTGTCTGAATACCGTTCTGGTAGTATTCAATAAATTGGCTATCATCTCTACTTTTCAAATTGCCCAAAATGACTTCTTCAAGTTTAATTCGATAAGTCTATTACAATTTCCCATACCTTATCAATGGGATGAAAAAAGTTACTTTCATATTATGTTTTACCATACATTTACTCCTAGTTCATTTAACCACTAGCTTGATACTAGATTGGCATAAATATGGCATAGATCCCTAAAAATATTATATCCTCACTCAAACTCCTCTTTACCTATTGCAACAGATGGATAATGTCCCATTTTGGGAAGATCCCTGTCTAATGGCAAGTCATAAATAGCAAGATAATCATTGGGATACTGTATCTGTAACTCTGCCATCTTTTCAGAAATAGACTGCTCATTTTTAGAAGCAAAAACAACTTCAACCACGCCAGTTTTATGACTTTCAACAAAGGCATGAACAATAATTTTAATCACAGAAATCCCCCCTTTATAACTTTCCGCTCCCTACATCTCTACCTCAACATCCTCTGTCAACACCGTCACATGTCCCATTTTGCGATTGTGCTTTGCTTCTAGTTTACCATAAAAGTGGGGATGGGCGGTAGGATTTTCTTGAAGAAAGGTTTGAGCTGCTTCCATGTCTTGTCCTAGGACGTTGATCATAACGGCTGGAGAAAGCAGGCGGATAGGAGGTAGAGGCTCCCCTAGAATGCCTCGGATATGGGTATCAAACTGTGAAAAATCACAAGCTTCAATGGAATAATGTCCTGAATTGTGTGGTCGAGGGGCAATCTCATTCACAAGAATTTCTTGCCCTGCCACAAACATTTCAACGCAGAGGGTGCCTGCTAAATGGAGCTTGTCAGCAATTTGCAGAGCCATGGTTTTGGCTTTTTTAGCTAGTTCATCTGAAATACGGGCAGGCACGATGGTCTTGTAAAGAATATTATTGCGGTGGATATTTTCCTGTACAGGAAAGACGGTGTAGTCGGAGCCATTACCAGACACAAGGACGGAGATTTCCAGGTCGAAATTCACAAACTCTTCCAAGACACACTCGGCAGAGTTGGCTAACTGACTAGCCTCTACCAAGTCCGCCTCTTCTCGAATAACCTTCTGACCATGTCCATCATAGCCCCCAGTGGCTGTCTTCAAAACGTAGTTTTTGCTGAGGTCCAGTCCTTCTAGGTCTAGGCTAGAAGTGACGACTTTGTAGGGGGCGACTTGCACGCCAGCTTTTTTTGCCAAAAAATCCTTCTCAAAAATACGGTTCTGGGAAATGCGGAGGAGGTCTGTCCCTTGAGGGAGCTGACCGTCCTTGATGACCGCGTCCAGCCCGTCGGCATCAACATTTTCAAACTCGTAGGTCAGGACATGACACCGCTCCGCCAGCTGTTTGAGGGCCACCACATCGTGATAGGGAGCGACGATAACCTCGCTAACCTTGGAGGCTGGGCAGTCCGCCGCAGGATCCAGCGTGATGACCTTGTGGCCCATGTAAATAGCGGAAATAGCCATCATCTGCCCTAGCTGACCACCACCGATAATTCCGATTGTCTTAGATGAGGTCATCTGTCATCGCCTCCGCAATTTTTTCCTGTTCCTTGGCAAAATCTGCCAACTGAGCTGCAATGGTTTGGTCTTCAATGGAGAGAATGCGAAGAGCTGTCAGGGCTGCATTGGTCGCACCTGCCTCACCGATCGCCATAGTCGCAACGGGCACGCCACCCGGCATCTGCACGATAGAATAGAGCGAATCCACACCACTGAGGGCACGGGATTGGACAGGCACGCCGATGACAGGCAAGGTGGTCTTGGCTGCTACCATACCTGGCAAATGAGCCGCACCACCCGCTCCTGCGATGATGACCTTGATGCCACGGCCACGAGCTTCCTCGGCGTGACGGAACATGAGGTCTGGGGTGCGGTGGGCAGAGACTACTTTCTTTTCATAGGCTACGCCAAATTTATCCAGCACATCGGCTGCTTTTTTCATGGTTTTCCAGTCGGAACTAGAGCCCATGATGATGGAAATTGGAATGTTCATGCTTGTCTTTCCTTTTCTGTATCCCTTATTTTACTGCCTTACTTCCAATATCTGTCCGATAAAAGAGTCCTGTCGTATCCTGATTTTTCAGCTCAAGGTAAATTTTTTCCTGGGCTTCTTGGACGGTGTCTGCTGTGGTGACTAGCATATAAACCCGACCGCCGTTAGAGAGCAGTGCTCTGCTATTTTCCGCAAAACGCGCCCCTGCATAATAGGTCGTAATGTCACCCTCAGTCTTAGCCGGCAAGGCAACGCCTTTTTCATAATCCAGAGGGTAGCCATTTGATGCCACAACTACCCCCAGCGTCACGCCGCCGTCTAGCCAAGTAATCTGTGGCTCTCTACCTTCTAAAATATCAGTGATATTTTGGGCAAAGTCTGATGTCAAACGAGGCAAGATAATTTGGGTTTCAGGATCCCCAAAGCGAGCGTTAAACTCGATAACCTTAGGCCCTTGCTCCGTCAAAATCAAGCCTGCATAGAGAATCCCAAGATATGGACGACCTTCTGCTATCATCCCATTAAGAACAGGCTTGATGATGGTGTCAACTGCCGTGTCCACCACACTTTGAGGAAGATGAGGAACTGGCGCATAAGCCCCCATACCACCTGTGTTTGGTCCCTTATCCCCGTCAAAGGCACGTTTGTGATCTTGGGCAGTCGGCATAATGTAGAACTTATCACCGTTGACAAAGGCAAAGAGAGAGAACTCCTCACCTGCCAAGAACTCCTCGATGACCACACGCGCACCTGAGTCACCGAACTTATTGTCTAAAAGCATGTCACGCGCCGCATCGACTGCTTGCTCAACAGTTTCTGCAACCACTACACCTTTTCCTAGCGCTAAGCCATCTGCCTTCACCACGATTGGTGCGCCTTGCTTTTCGATATAGGCTTTAGCTTCTTCGAAATCTGAAAATGTGCCATAGGCTGCTGTTGGAACGTCGTACTTGACCATGATTTCCTTGGCAAAGTCTTTTGACCATTCCAGCTCTGCGGCTAACTTTTTAGGACCAAAGGCTTTTAGTCCTGCCTGTTCAAAATCATCGACAATACCTGCTGCTAAGGCATCATCTGGACCAATAAAGGTCCAAGAAATATCATTTTCTTTGGCAAAGGCAATCAATTTAGAATGTTCGGAAATTCCAATATCAACCAAATCCAGACCATCCAAGGTCATACCATCATTTCCAGGAGCGACAAAAACCTGCTCGACACTGTCAGATTCTAATAATTTCTTTGCAATCGCATGCTCACGACCGCCAGACCCCACAACAAGTAACTTCACAGATGAAACCTCATTTCACGAATTTTATATACCGATTATACCAAAAACAATCGTCTATTTCCAATAAAATCTGGTAGTTGTAAGGGAAATTGATAAAAGAGTTCGGTTCATAACAAAAAATCAACCAGGGCTTACGCTGGCTGATTTTCTAAAAATAATAGATTACCCATTAAAAGAAATGTGAACGTGATCATAGTGATTTTCTGTCACACTGCCACGATCTGGCATGAGATTCCAAGTGTTAGCTGGACCATAGATATTGTTCACTGGGGCATAAAATTGTTGCTCCCAAATAATATAAGAAATATTGGCAGAAGCCATATTATCAATAGCGTACTGAGCCACTTGATCGCCTAAATCTGACCCTACTGGTACCATGACATCAACAGCAAGACCTTGTCCGTGATCTTGAGGATCTCCTGGACGGTAGCCCCCGATATCACTGATTCCAAATTGATTAGCCACAGCTTGTTGGAAGCTAGCTGCGACAGGTTGAAGACCAGTACTATTGACCGCAACATTAGTTTGACTAGGCGCTGCCGCCTCACTTGTAACAGTTGCAACTTCTGATACTGGTTGAGCTTCTGAATGCACAACCTCTGAGCTAGCGACATATTCACTAGCAGGAGTTTGATTGACAATATCGGCTGTCAAGCTAGCAACGGTACTACTGTCTGAATTAACAGAAGTTGCTTCTTCGGAAGTTACTGCCTCAGAACTAGCTGTAATAGAAGCGGGAGCGACCTCTGAGCTGGCGACATATTCGCTAGCTGGAGTTTGATTGACAATATCAGCTGTCAAGCTAGCAATGGTACTACTGTCTGAGGTAACAGAAGCTACTTCTTCTGAAGTTACTGCCTCAGAACTAGCCGTAAGAGAAGCAGGAGCAATCTCTGAGCTGGCGACATATTCACTAGCAGGAGTTTGATTGACAATATCAGCTGTCAAGCTAGCAACTGTACTGCTATCAGAGTTAACAGAAGCTGATTCTTCGGAAGAAACCTGCTCAGAATTTGCAAGTGCTGTGGTCGCTGGTGCAGATGAAGCGACTGCTTGCTCTGAAACTGCTTCTGATATTGGTTTTAAATCAACAACTTGATCTTGCATCACTACTTGTTGACTAGCTAAATCAGCAGTGGCAACCACTTCATTTTGCAGTGGATTTTCTGTTGGAACTGAAATTTCAACAGAAGTGGCTTGATGATTTTGATCATAAACCGTTTTTAAGACAGTATTTGGAAAAATGAGATCCACATTGGCAATCTGATTAATTTGTGCGAGAACCGCTAAATCAATCTCCATCGCCTCAGCAATGCTACTAAGAGTATCCCCGTATTGAATCGTATAGGTCACACTATTATTTTCTTCAATCAGATTTGCTTTAACTTCTTCTACAGTACGCGCTGTCCAGATGCCATCTTGCTCATCAGCTTTAGCATGACTAGCTGCAAATAGTGATAACGTCAGTGTTGAAGCAAGGACAATTTTTTTATTAATAAACATTTTTCTTCCCTTTCGTTCTCTCGATAGAAAATATCTTAACATAAATTTTGAGTAAAAAATGTCTATTTAAGGCTTCTTAAAGAAACTGTGTCATAGATGTAACATTTTGATACACTTGTCATAAACTACTAATTAATAGTAATCCAAACAAAAAGAAGCTGGAAAATTCCAGCCTCTCATGATTCTATTTTTTAAATATCAGGTTTAATGACGGAAATGTCTCACGCCTGTAAAGATCATGGTCAAGCCATGTTTGTTAGCAGCATCGATAGAGTCTTGGTCACGCACAGAACCACCTGGTTGGATGATGGCTTTAATGCCTGACGCTGCGATTTCTTCGATATTATCGGCAAATGGGAAGAAAGCATCTGAAGCAAGGACAGCTCCCTCAAGACGCTCCTTAGCCTGCTCAATAGCGATACGAACAGAGGCAACACGATTGGTTTGACCAGGGCCAACACCAAGTGTCATCTTGTCATTTGTGACAATGATACCATTTGATTTGACATATTTACAAGCTTTCCAAGCAAACTCAAGTGCAGCTTGTTCTTGTTCTGTTGGTTGGCGATCCGTCACCACTTGCCAATCAGATGGATTTTCTGTTACGACATCTTGGTTTTGTACCAAGAGACCTCCGACAACACCTGTGTATTCTTTCTCAATTTCACTCTCATCTTGTGCATCAAAAGCCAACTCAAGAAGACGGAGATTTTTCTTTTTATTGGTTAAAATAGCTAGCGCTTCTTCTGTATAGCTTGGTGCAATGATGATTTCTAAGAAAATCGGGTGCATCTTTTCAGCCGTCGCAGCATCTACTTCTCTGTTCAGCACAACTATGCCTCCGAAAATGGATACAGGGTCAGCCTCATAAGCATAATCCCAAGCTGTCTCGATGTCATCTGCTTGACCGATACCACATGGGTTCATGTGCTTAAGTGCCACAACCGTTGGACGATCTTTAAAATCACGGATAATACGAATAGCCGCATCCGCATCACGGATATTGTTGAAAGACAATTCTTTACCATTCAACTGTTTAGCTGAAGCAATAGAGTAATCCGTTGGTAAAGCTTTTTGATAAAAGTCTGCATCTTGTTGTGGATTTTCCCCATAACGCATCGGCTGTTTGAGGTCGTAAGTCAGAGTTAGTTTTTCAGGCTTAGTTTCTCCGACTTGTGCCGTAAAGTACTCTGCAATCAAGGCATCGTAAGCTGCTGTATGACGGAAAACTTTCGCTGCTAGGCGTTGACGTGTTTCATAAGTTGTTTCTCCATCAGCTGACAATTCATCAAGTACTACAGCATAGTCTGCTGGATCAACAACAACGGTCACGCTAGCATGATTTTTGGCTGCAGAGCGAAGCATTGAAGGTCCACCAATGTCAATGTTTTCAACCGCATCGGCATAAGTCACATCTGGTTTGAGGATAGTTTCCTTGAAAGGATAAAGGTTAACCACCACCAAATCAATCAAGCCAATTTCATGGTCTTGAGCCGCCTGCAAGTGACTTTCTGTGTCACGACGCGCCAAAAGTCCACCATGGATTTTTGGATGAAGCGTCTTAACACGACCATCCATCATTTCAGGAAAACCTGTCACATCATCAATGGCAATGGTTTTAACCCCAGCAGCATCAAGGGCAACCTTTGTTCCTCCAGTTGAGATAATCTCCCAACCAAGTTTTGTCAATTCTTGGGCAAAGTCAACAATGCCCGCTTTATCTGATACACTAATCAGTGCGCGTTTAGTCATGTATTTTTCCTTTCTTGGAATCTATCATTTCTTTTGCTTATAACTATGGTAAACAGTCCATACAAGTGAAGCAACCGCTGAATCTAACGCCATTCTTCAAAAATGTGTCATAAAGGTTATCACACTATCTGCCAAGCCAATACAAACAAGGTATATGAGAGTTGTCAGCATGATTGTTTTCACTACTAGTACCTCTTATCAACATATAAACTGATGAAAAAAGCTAGAATGCTCGCAAGAAAAATAGCGATACTTTCTCGTAAACTTTTATCTAAGAAAAACAGTAGCAATTGGTTGAAAATAGTTGCCAAAATAAGATAAGAGCAAACAAACACAGTCAACCAAACTATTCGACGTTTCATCACTCTGTCCCCTTGAGGTTATGTTATATCATCATTTAGGAGAATCATTAACCTCCTAAACTAGACTTTCCTAGCCACTCCCAACTCCTCCAGCACTTCTGGATAGAGCTGGTACTCTGCTTCGTGAATACGAGCTTCAAAGCTTTCAATGGTGTCATCAGCCAAGCGTGGGACGCGTACTTGTTTGATGACTTTTCCTGTGTCAACACCGCTGTCCACCCAGTGAATCGTGACACCCGACTGGTCCACCCCCGCTTCCCAAGCATCTTCAATACCATGAGCCCCTGGAAATTCAGGTAGATAGGCTGGGTGGATGTTGATGATACGTCCCTCATAAGCTGCTAGCAAAGTAGGGCCAACAATCTTCATGTAACCTGCCAAGCAAACCAAGTCAATGTCATATTCTTCAAGTAACGCAACGATTGCCTCTTCGTAGGCGACTTTATTGTCAAACTCCTTGAGTTCAAACGCATGGGCTGTCACACCGAGTTTTTCTGCACGCTCTAAGACATAAGCATCTCGGTGATCTGAAAAGACAAAGTCAACGGGAAATTGCTCTGCAATCACCTGGAAGTTTGAGCCATTGCCAGAAGCAAAAACTGCAATTTTTTTCATTACTTAATCACCACACTTGCGTCAGCTTTTTTTACGATACGACCAAGTTCGTAAACAGGCTCATCAAGCAAGGCTTTCACACGCTCAACCTTATCAGGACTGACTGCCAAGATCAAACCAATACCCATATTAAAGATTTCAAACATCTCTTCATGTTTGATGCTACCATATTTCTCAATAGCTTTGAAAATTGGAAGAACAGGAACTTGATCTTCTTCGATTTCAGCCGCTAAATCATCGGCAAACATACGTGGGACATTTTCAATGAAACCACCACCAGTGATGTGGGCAATACCGTTAACTAACTCTTCCTTAATGAGTGGAAGCACTGCTTTCACATAGATGCGTGTTGGCTCAAGAAGAACGTCTTTCAACGGTTTCCCCTCAAGCTCTGGAAGGACCTCTTCACCCGTATAATCAGCAAAGACGCGACGAACAAGCGAATAGCCGTTTGAGTGAATCCCACTTGAAGCAAGTCCAAGAAGAACATCGCCCTCAGCAACCTTTGAACCATCAATGATTTGTGATTTTTCAGCCACACCTACAGCAAATCCAGCCAAATCATAGTCATCTTCGCCGTACATTCCAGGCATTTCAGCCGTTTCGCCACCGATTAAAGCAGCACCGGCTTGGACACAACCCTCAGCAACACCAGCTACAACTTGCTCTAGTTTTTCAGGGATATTTTTCCCAGTAGCAACATAGTCAAGGAAGTAAAGGGGTTCAGCACCTGCTGCAATGATATCGTTGACACACATGGCCACACAGTCCTGACCAATAGTGTCGTGCTTATCATACTTGATGGCAAGCATAAGTTTAGTCCCAACACCGTCCGTTCCTGAGATAAGAACAGGCTCTTTAACACCTGTTTGGCTAAGGTCAAACATACCACCAAAGCCACCTAAAGCTCCCATAACCCCTGCACGCTCTGTACGAGCTACATGCTTTTTAATACGTTCAACAACTTCATAACCCGCTTCAACATCAACACCAGATTGGGCGTAAGCATTTTTATTTTCTGTCATTTTCTTTCCTTTCTTTGGAAATAGCAGAGCTGTCTTCTAACTTGATCTGCTTTTCTAACTCAATTCGAAGTCCATGATGTTGCCAGGCAGAAACACCTAAAATAACAGCTACCAACATTGGTAACCAAGCTTTTGAAAAGCCATGTTGAAACCAATTCCAGATGCCACTACCAAGACCAATCAACACCAAGACGATTTCAGCGAAGACGAAACGCTTCAGCCTTGAAAGAATTTTTATCACTACTATTTCTTCACATTTTCAATATAAAAGCTTGTCTTTTCCTCTAAACTTCGAAGGTACTCTTCTTCATAATCATAAAGAGGGGTAGGATAATTCCCATCAAAGTAAGCAACACAAAGCCCACCATTTGGTGCATCAGTTTCAAGACCAATTGAGTCCACTAAGCCTTCTAAAGAAAGGTAGGTTAAACTATCTGCACCAATAATCTCACAGACTTCATCAACCGTATGATTAGCAGAAATTAACTCTCGACGCGTTTGGATATCAATCCCATAAAAACAAGGGTATTTTAACTCAGGGCTACCAATGGCAACATGGACTTCCTTAGCCCCAGCATCACGAAGCAACTGAACAATGCGTCGGGAAGTGGTCCCACGAACAATCGAGTCATCTATCATAACCACGCGCTTATCCTTCACCACACTAGAGACCGCTGATAACTTCATACGAACACCTTGCTCGCGCAACTCTTGTGTTGGTTGAATAAAAGTCCGCTGAGTGTATTGATTTTTAATCAAGCCCATCTCATTTGGTAAACCTGACTCTTCTGCAAACCCCATAGCAGCTGAAAGTGAGGAATTGGGAACCCCCACAACAATATCGGCTTCATGTTGAAATTCTTGAGCTAAACGACGCCCCATATTTTTACGAGCAGTATGGACATTTACCCCATGAATGACTGAGTCAGGGCGAGCAAAGTAAACATACTCCATCGAACAGATAGCCAATTGTGTATCTGTGGTATAGGTGTCATAGTAAATCCCACTATCATCAATAACAACAATCTCACCAGGCTCAACATCACGCACCCACTCTGCACCAACAACTTCAAAGGCACATGTTTCACTTGCAACAACCCAAGCACCATTTTTCATTTTCCCAATTGAAAGGGGACGAAAACCATTTGGATCTAAAGCGGCAACTAACTTATCCTCTAACATCAGCAGATAAGCAAAGCCTCCTTTTACAGTATTTAATGCTTCCTTGATTTTACCCATAAAATCGGGATTATGGCTACGTCTAATCAAGTGCATCAAAATTTCTGTATCTGATGAACTTGAAAAAATAGCACCACTTCGTTCCAACTCCGCTTTTAATGTCAAGGTATTGGTCAAGTTTCCGTTATGAGCCAAACCAATCTGCATATCTGTAAAATTAAACAAGAAAGGCTGGATGTTATCGATAGAGGCTGCTCCAGCAGTAGCATAACGAACATGCCCAATTGCAGCTTGTCCTGTTAGTTTCTCTAAATCAGCAGTATTTTTAAAGACCTCTGATACTAAACCAGTGTCACGGTGGCGATGAAGTTGACCCTTGTCATTAGACAAGATGCCAGCCCCTTCTTGACCACGGTGTTGTAAACTATGAAGGCCAAAATACGTGACCTGAGCCGCTTGTGGATGTCCCCAAATCCCAAAAACTCCACATTCTTCATTAAGCGATTTTACTTCATATGTCATCATTCTTTTTCCTTTGCATTTCTTGCACTAGCAAAAATGCGTAAACCTACAGCTAGGATATCATCCCCAGCCTTTTCTGTCATCTGGCTAGAGCAGGCAATTTTTTGCCTAGCCCACTAGCTTATTTTCCTGTAAAGTAAGCAACAGCGCCACGGAACAAATGCTGATCTTTATTTCCTGGGATATTTTGGAAAAGACCATCTTCGTAACGTTCTGAATGTCCCATCTTACCAATGATTTGACCGTTCTTGCTCGTGATTCCCTCAATCGCATGACTTGAGCCGTTTGGATTGTACTTAGAATCCATACTTGGTTGCCCTGCAAAGTCAACGTACTGGCTAAAGATTTGACCATTCTCTCGTAACTGTTCAAACTCTTGATCCGTTACCACAAACTTACCTTCCCCATGAGAAACTGGGATAGCATGGATATCACCGACTTCCACACCAGCAAGCCACGGTGAGTTAGTGTTGGCAATTCGTGTTTCAACCATTTTTGCCACGTGCTGGTTAGCATCGTTATAAAAGAGGGTTGGCGATGTTTCAGTAGCATCTTCAAAGTTCCCGTATGGAAGTAAGCCTGACTTGACAAGAGCTTGGAAACCATTACAGATACCAATAATCAGCCCACCTTTTGCGATAAAGCTGTCAATAGCAGCGCGAACTTTCTCGTTTAACAAGATATTAACGATAAACTTAGCCGAACCGTCAGGCTCATCTGCTGCAGAGAATCCACCTGCAAAGAATAGGATGTTGGCCTTTTCGATATTAGCAACCATTTCTTCGATAGATTGAGTAATCACCTCTTGGTTAAGTGTTCTAAATGGAACAAGATTAACCTTAGCGCCCTCTTGTTCAAAAGCTTTAGCCGAATCATACTCAGAGTTTGTTCCTGGAAAGACTGGGATATATACCACAGGTTCTGCTACAGAACTATTAGCTTTAATAACAGCATCTGAAACGACTTTAGGAACCTCTTTGAGTTCTTTGTCTTGTTCAAAAACTGTAGGATAAACTGACTCCAGAGTACCCTCAAAAGCTGATGCTAAGTTCGAACCAGATAAAACTTGTCCATTCAAACTAATATCGTGATCCAGCGTCGTAAACCCAATCTTATCAACACCATCAATGTCGTCTGGACTCGTAAAGACAAAACCACCTAATTGCCCTTGTAAGACCTGCTCTAGATCTGATACGGTCACTTCTGCACCAATGCGGTTACCAAAGCTCATCACTGCCAGACTTTCTAGAAGACCACCATATTTAATAGCTGAAGCTGCGGTGATACTATACTCCTCTTGCAAGGTTGAAAAGCTGATAAAGTTAGACTTAATCCGCTCAAAATCAATATCTGCTGCTAACTCCGCACCTCTGATATAGTAAATATAATCTCCAACTGCTTTAAATTCTGGAGAAAGCACACGGTCTGCCTGACCTGTTGTCACACCGAATGCCACCAAGGTTGGAGGAACCGTTAACTCCTCAAATGTCCCCGACATGGAGTCCTTACCACCAATAGATGGCAGTCCCAGTTGAATTTGAGCTTCAATAGATCCCAAAAGAGCTGCAACAGGTTTTCCAAAACGCTCAGCTTCTTTATCCATGCGTTCAAAATACTCTTGGTAAGAAAAACGTGCCTTAGACCATTGCGCACCAGTAGCAACTAAACGTGCTGTCGCTTCAATAACAGCATAGGCTGCACCATGATAAGGAGACCAAGAGGCAATATAAGGATTATAACCCTGTGCCATAACAGAAACTGTATTAGTCACCCCAGTTTGTACTGGTAATTTTTGAACCGAACTCTCCGTTGGGGTAATTTGAAAACGTCCACCAAGAGGGTGATTGACAGTCGAACGTCCAACAGAGCTATCAAACATCGTCTGCAAGCCTTTTTGACTAGCATGATTAAGATCTGACAATACCTTAACAGCATCTTGTTCTAGAGTTTCTTTAGAGGTAGTCACCTGATAGGGTTGAGAGAGTTCACTATCAACAACACGCGCATCCACCTCTACACGAACACCATTAGTGTCAAGGAAAGAACGTTCAATATCAACAATTTTTTGACCATTCCAAGTCATCACAAGATTCGCCTTTTCAGTCACTTTTGCGACAACAACTGCTTGGATATTTTCTTTTTCAGACTCAGCGATAAATCGTTCAACATCCTTAGGAGCAACGACCACTGCCATACGCTCTTGTGATTCAGAAATCGCAATCTCTGTCCCATTAAGCCCCGCATATTTAAGTGGCACTTGATTAAGGTCAATTTCAAGACCATCAGCTAACTCACCAATAGCCACACAGACACCGCCTGCTCCAAAATCGTTAGATTTTTTGATTAATTGGGTAACAGCTGGATTACGGAAAAGGCGTTGAATTTTACGCTCTTCAATAGCATTTCCTTTTTGGACTTCTGCCCCAGCAGTTTCTACCGATTGTACCGTTTGAACCTTAGACGAACCTGTAGCACCCCCGATACCATCTCGCCCTGTTTTACCTCCAAGTAAGATCACAACATCACCTGCTTCAGGTTTAAGACGACGCACATTATCTTTTGGTGCCGCCCCTACTACAGCTCCAAGCTCCATACGTTTGGCAACAAAACCTGGATGGAAATATTCACGAACATAAGTTGTCGCAAGGCCAATCTGGTTTCCATAAGATGAATAACCATGTGCTGCAGTTTTAGAAATCACCTGTTGAGGAAGTTTCCCTTGACGTGTCTCTGCAATCGTCTCTGTAATATCACCCGCCCCAGAAATACGCATAGCTTGGTAAACATAGGAACGACCTGACAAAGGATCACGAATCGCACCACCGATACAAGTAGCAGCGCCTCCGAAAGGTTCAATTTCTGTAGGATGGTTGTGGGTTTCATTTTTAAACATCAACAACCAAGGCTCTTTAACACCATCAACATCAACTTCAATTTCAACAGAACAAGCATTGATCTCATCAGATACTTCCATATCATCTAAACGCCCATTAGCACGCTCATAGCGCCCAAAGATAGTAGCCATGTCCATTAAGGTTTGTGGCTTTTCAGTACGTCCTAACTCCTGACGCATTGCTATGTACTTATCATATGTTGCTTGCAATTGTTTTTCAAAAGCTGACGCTGAGAAGTCGATTTTCTTTAATTCCGTTTCAAAGGTCGTATGACGGCAATGGTCAGACCAGTAAGTATCCAAAACTTTCAACTCTGTCTCAGTTGGCACACGCCCAATAGTCTTAAAGTAATCTTGGATAAAGAGTAAATCGTCCACTTCCATAGCCAGACCTTCTTGAGCCTTATAAGCCTTAAAATCTTCTGCTGTATAAGTTTCAAAAATCTCTAAGTTAGGAATAGTTGTTGATGAGGTTGAGTAGCCTTCCAAAACCAAGGCTTTCTCCATATCCTTAAAGCGTGAATCAACAGGGTTTAACAGATACTTTTTAATCGACTCAAGCTCAGAGGATGAAATATCAGCATTAACCACATATAGTTGAGCTGTTTTGACTGTAACATCTTTAGCTCCTAGTAAGAAAAGCGCCTCTTGGCTACTCGCTGCACGTTGATCAAACTGACCAGGTAAAGCCTCAATCGCAAAATACACTTGATGAAAAAGCTCTGCCACAGCATCGTCTGCTAAGATATTATCTGTCACAGGCTCAGAAAAAAGGTGTTGTTCAGCCTGCCCAAAAAGCTCTTCTTCTAAACCAAAAACATCATAAACCTGTACCAAACGCAGATGTTTCAAACTCGTTAACTGCAGGTTATGAATTAATTCTGCCAGTAAAGATTCTGCTTTAATCTGAAAATTATCCTTTTTCTCAACGAAAATACGTTTATCCATCTGGAACTCCCAAATCCTTCCTTATTTCAACTCTTGTAACTTTTCTAAAACGACAGTATAGATATCTGTGATGGAGCCGATATTACGACGAAAGACATCTTTATCCATATGATTGCCATCTGCATCCCAAAGGCGGCTCGTATCTGGAGATACTTCATCTGCTAAAATAATTTTGCCATCTGCCGTGCGTCCAAACTCCAATTTGTAATCAATCAAAGTCAAACCAATTTGAGCAAACAAGTCTGTCAAGACAGCATTGATTTTACGTGTTTCCTCTTTCAAGAAAGCTAGCTCATCAGCACTTGCAATTTCTAAAAAGGCAACATGCTCATCATTGATAAAAGGATCATCCAAATCATCATTTTTGTAATAAAATTCCAAAATCGGTTGCTCAAGTTTGATGCCTTCATCTACACCAAAACGTTTTGAAAAGGAACCCGCTGTATAGTTGCGTAATACTACTTCTAGTGGAATAATCTCTACTTTTTGATTTAGTTGCTCTGTTTCGGACACTTGCTTTATGAAATGCGTCGCAATTCCTGCTGCATTTAAGTGTTCAAAAATCAACGATGAAATTTGGTTATTCAGCTTCCCTTTACCATCCACCGTCTCTTTTCTAGCACCATTAAGCATTGTGGCTTGATCTTTATACTGAGCCAAAATAATATTTTCATCTTCTGTTGCGAAAATATCCTTTGCTTTCCCCGAATAAATCAACTCTCTTGACATATTTTTGTTCGCCTTTCGTTTTTATCATCCTCATTCTAACATAAAGAATGTACCTTTTCAATCAAATGCCTAACAATTTAAAATAAACAAAATAAAAATGTTCGCTATATACGAACATTTTTACTATTCTTCTGTAAAAGCAGCTACGGATTTTGCTACCACATCTGTATCCAACATTTTTTTGATTTGCTTAATGGTATAGTAGATAGCTGTCGCATCACTTGATCCGTGTGCTTTAATGACAGGTGCCTTCACGCCAAACAAGACTGCTCCACCAGCTGAACTATAATCCAACGACCCTTTCAAGCTATAAAGGCTATCTTTTAAGAAGAAGGCGCCAATCTTAGCCTTTAGACCACCTGATTGAATCGCTGACTTCAGCTGCCCCATAATTGATAAAGCTGTTCCCTCGATAGATTTCAAGACGGCATTTCCTGTAAACCCATCTGTCACCACAACATCTGCGACACCATTTAATAACTCACGCGCTTCCACATTGCCAACAAAGTTTAGGCTGTCATCTGCTGATAACAACTCATAAACTTCCTTACGAAGCGGATCTCCTTTACTACTTTCCGTACCATTGTTTAAAAGACCAATACGTGGTGAAGAAATACCACGGACATGCTTGGCATAAAAAGAACCTAAAATCGCATATTGGTGCAGATGTTTAGCTGTATTTTCCGCATTAGCACCAAGATCTAACATATCAAACCCACTTCCGTCCCCAGTTGGCAAGGTAGATAACAGACCTGGGCGGTCCACTCCCTTGATCCGTCCTACCACAAAAATCCCAGCCGCCAAAAGCGCGCCTGTATTTCCAGCTGATAAAACAGCATGAGCTTGACCGTCTTTGACACTTTTAGCTGCCAAGACCATTGAGGCATTTTTCTTACGGCGAATTGCCTTTGCTGGCTCATCATCAGAGTCAATCTTTTCATCCGTATGGATGATGCTGACACGCTCTGTCGCCGTCAAATACTTCTTAATTTTTGACTCATCGCCATAAAGCTGAATTTCAATATCCTTAAACTCAGCAATCGCACGATTGACCCCCTCCACAATCGCTTGAGGAGCGTGGTCACCTCCCATAGCATCCACTGCAATGATTTTCATATAAAACTTCCTTACTTAATGAACTAATAGCTTTATTATAGCACGATTTCAGCTTTTTTCCTATTATTGAAAATAGCAGAGCAAAACAAATACCCCCTTCTCTCAGCAAGAAAGGGGATAAGACTTTAAAATTCCATCTTTTTAAAATACTTCAAGGTCAGATAGGCTAATACCGTCGAATAAACCAAGGTAACCAAAACAGATGTTCCTAATGTTGAAAACAGGCTTGCTCCTTCATACAAGGCATTAATATTACCAGTTGGAAAGAAGCTAGCCAAACCAAATACTGCTAAAATACTTGACCCAAGTGAGTAACCAAAGGCAACTGCCATAGTCGCTCCTACCCCTGAGTACAAGGAAACACAAGCAGCCAGCAAGACACAGACCAACATATCTAGCATACCGCCAAGGATACTTTGAGCAAACCCTGCATTTTCATCCGCCAGATGATCCCAGAATGTCAAGGTCGCATAGTCCAAATGACCAATACGTGTGTAGTAATAAGGCACCATCACCAATAGGAAGATTCCTGTATAAATAAGGACAATCGTCACCAGACTCAAGACCTTGGCCCCAAAGATGTCCTGACGCTTGATATCCTTATAGAGAAACATGGTATGACTATCTGCCTCACCCTTAAAGACCGTATAGGTTAGATAGAAAAGGGCAAGGATAGGTAGAGTAAAGTCATTTGAAGACTTAAATAAACTACCAGTCAAAGCTACAAATGAATAAAGATAGCCATCACTTGCACCAGGTACCATAAAGTTAGAACCTTTTGGTAAAAAGGTTGAAGCCAGAAAAAGTGTCGGAAAGAGGAAGGCAAAGGCAAGGAAAATCTTGGTTTCCTTCCTCTTCCAAACACTGGCAAAAACAGGTTTAAAAATTGCTAACATACTATTCACCTCGACTAAAAATTTCTTTCAAGTGGTTTTCTTTTACATGAAGCTTGCTGATCAAGTTTTGACTAGCTAGGTAGGCTAGGACAGCATTGAGTTCTCCGCTGCTTGCCTGAGTGGAAATCTCTAGGATATCCCCATCCAGAGTAATCGCTTCTGTCAGATAGGCTGAGAGAGCTTCCTTATCTGCTCTGCTATTGACCTCTACCAAGACACTCGGAGCTGACTGCCCAGCAAACTCATCTGCCAACTGACCTTTTTCGATATAGACATAACGCTCACAGAGAGCCTCCAACTCGCCAAGCTGGTGACTGGAAATCAACATAGAGATATTGCGTTCCTGTGACCAAGATTTGAGAATATCAATCAGCTGTTGCACACCGACAGGGTCCAGACCTACAAAAGGCTCATCCAAGATAAGGAAGTCTGGCTCTGCTACCATCGCGATAGCCAAGGCCGTCCGCTGTTTCATACCAAATGAGAACCCTTTTGGTTTACGGTTGCGCGCCTCCCACAAATCTAAGAGCTTGAGAGTCTTTTCAATATTTGGAAACATCTCTGTCCTACCATGCAAGGTCAGGTAAAACTTCAAATTATCAATAACCGACATCTCTGGATAGAAAACAGGGTCAATCATAATCCCAAAATCTTTGAGCAAGTTATCTGCTGTATGAATATCCACACCATTATAGGTAATGGTTCCTGTTGTCGGCTTGAGGGATTTGGCCATCAATTTCATCAAGGTCGATTTCCCAGCTCCGTTTTTACCGATCAGGCCGACGATTTCACCTTTTTTAATCTCCAAACTCACATCTTTTAATGAGTAAAAGTCATTTCCAGCAAATTGTTTTGATAGGTTCTTGATTGTAAGCATTGTTATTCTCTCTTTCTTAGGTATCTTTTAATATTCAATTTTTTCAAAATTCTTGCGTGCCGAACGATAAGCCAATCCAAAATATAGCAGGATCAAACCTAGACTAATGGCAAGAGCAAGTCCAAATGGAAACTGTCCAGCCAGTTTGGTCGCATAGGTCTGTGGGAAAGTATAGCGAAAACCATTTAAAAGTGGAGCAATTTGAGCAAAAAGGTTAAAAAGTACCCCAGTCAAGACAGCCATTATGGTTGTTCGCTTGATAGATACTGCCGCTACCAGACTAAGTAAAATCAGATTTAAACCAATCATCGTCAAGATATAGAGCAAACTATAAGCAGCTTGATGAGCAGGAAGCCAGTGAAAACCATATCGGGGAGCAATGGTAACGACATAGGTCAGACTAGCGATAAGGACTGTCCCTAAGAAATAAATCACATAGACAGCAAAGAGACTGAGTAACTTGGCGTGAAGAATGCTGGATTTCTTGATATCCTTGTAAAGAAACAGGATTCCAGAACCAATCTGATCACGAAAGACCGATGATACGATAAAGCCCATGATTAAGGCAGGTAAGACCAACTGGAATTGCAACTCCAAAGCCGACACGATAAAGGAAAGCCAACTACTTGCCACATCTGTGTTGATTTGAGCTCCTATACCAGCCAAGCTAGATACTAGCAAGGGCAAGAAGGCAAAAGTTAAAAGAATATTCACATCACGTCTTTTAAAAACGGATTGAAATACTGAAGGAAACAGATTCATAATTTAACTCCTTAGGACTTGATTTGTTTTACAAGAAGAGTATAACCCAAAAGAGCAATAAAAAATGACCACTCTAATGAATGGTCGTTTATTTGTCATGAATGGTAAATATTATGTTTCAACCGTCTGTGGCACATGTAGTTCTTGACGGAATCGAAAAGCCTGACTAGTCGTCACCAGTCTACAAGACGGATAGTGTGACAGGATTTTCTGTACATTGGCCAAACCAATCCCTCGTCCCGCTCCCTTGCTGGATTTCCCATAAGAAAAGATAGATTTTGTCTGAATCCGTTCTTCTGCTGTGCTATTTTCGATGATAAGAATTTTTTCACCTTGGTCTTCAAAATAGGCCACAAGCAGACTCTTCTCAGCTGACAAACTGGCTGCCTCTATGGCATTGTCTAAAAAGATTGATAAGATGGTCACCATATCCAGCAATTCGATTCCTACTGGAGCGGTGCTGGCTTCTTCTATCTCAACGGTCAGCTGAATCCCCCGACTTTGAGCTTCCATCAGCTTAGCAGATAAAATACTTTTCATCGCAGTATTACCTAGATGAGCTAGATTTCCAATATCATAGGCATCTTGATAAAATTTCTGGTCCGTCCCTGCTAAAACCGTTTGATAGATAGCCTTGATTTCACTAACATCTTCCTGCTTGATAGCTTCATTGAGACTAACCAAGATATTGGTATAATCATGTCGAAAGCTTCTAATATCCTTATACAGGCTTTCCACATGCTGACTGTAGTCTTCTAAAGAAGATAATTGAGCATCCTTTGCTTCCTGCAATTCCTCAGTCAACTGCTCTTTTAGCTTGGTATTGAGGAAAAAGAGACTACCAATAAAATAAGCAAAATAAATCTTAATAAAATCTATAACAACCAGGCTATCTCCAATACCAATCGACACTGACATGTCTGTTTCGCCTACTGATTGCCCAAAAACGAGCAACGCATGCACCACAACAACGTAGAAGAGCATGGAATAAATTAGGTTCTTGAGACTCTTTTTAAACTTAGGGTAAGCAAAAACCTTCTTCATGTGCTGAAAATCAATTCCCAGCAAACGGATAAAGGTCCGATAAAAAGGAATAAAGAGCAAAAGGACCACTACCACAAAGAGAATATCAAGCCATTCCAGATGTGTCTGCCATAGTTGAAAGGTTGTCCACTTAAGCTGGTAAATCCCAAAGGTTCGCTGAAATAAATCAACCAAGACAAAAGGTGCCAAACCGTAGAACAAGGATTGAGACCAAGTCCAAGACCGCTGAAACACCAAGAGATAGACCAGGAAATAAAAAGGTTCAAGGTAAGGAACACTATCTGGAAAAAGGATGAATAATCCCGAGAATAGACCTGATAAAACAAGCAATCGCCACCATTTCAAGCTCAGCTGACTCAACTGATTAAAAACTCCGAGCTTGATAAACCAGTCAATGAAGGACACTAGAAATACTAAACCAATAGCCATCATTTCCCAACCCTCTCCAGCAAACCTTTCAGTTTCATTCGAGAGACCAAGCAAGATTCCTCCTGTTCAAAATACACCATCCGCTCCACAGCATCCACACGAAGAATATTAGCAGGATTGACCACATACGCCCGATGGCTCTGGTACAAGCGTTCATCTGTTTTAGCAATATCTGACACCTTGCCATAAAACTCTGTATGACCTGACTTGGTTGTCAAGACGACCTTATGAGGTGTTGAAGAGGTTTCAAAATACAAAATATCTGAAAAAGGAACTTGAATCTGAGAAAACTCACTCTTGAAAACAAAAGCATCATCGCTCACAGTCTGACTGATATGACGATAAGCATGTTGGAGAACATCTGCCACCGCTTCCTTAAAGGCAGGTTCTTCCAACCCCTTATCAATAAAATCAAGAGCTGACACACGGTATTTATAGGTCAAAGGCATAAATTCCGAATGCGTTGTCACAAAAACAATCACAGCATGCGGATCACGCGCCCTTATCTCCCGTGCAATCTCCATCCCTTTCTTCTCCTCACCTCTAATCTCAATATCTAGGAAAAAGAGTTGATGATTTCCAGTCTCTGTCACAGCCTCTAATAACTGCTGAGGTTTACCAAACACTTCCAAGGTCTTGTAGGCAACGTCACTCATTTTTACAACTTCCTCAATCGCCTGCTCCAACCTAGCTTGTTGCATAAAATCATCTTCCAAGATAAAAATCCGTAACATCACATCCCCCATTCATGACAAAATAAAGACTGTTCATGACAGCTCCACCCCATTTTCTCTAAAATTTCCTATACTAAGATATATCAAAGAAAGGAAAGGAACCTACATGATTTATATCCTAAAACCATTCTTCTATCCAAACACCATAGAAAGGATTTTAAACCAACTTGGGCGACCATTCCAAGTCAAACACAAGGAAGATTTTCCCGTCGCCCATCAAATTAACTACTATTTTATCATAAATACCCCTCAAAACATATTCTGGGATGGAATGAAGGTAGCAAAAACCATTCGCCAGCGGGATGACACTGGACAACTCATCCTGATTGATGAAGAGCCTGACTACCAAGTCTGCTTCCGAAGCCACCTCTCCTTCCTAGCTGTCCTAACACCTCACCAAGCCCAAACAGAATTAAGGGATTATCTACAAAACAGGGAGTGGGAAAGAACTCGACCAGTCTAAAAAGAGTTCGTCTTCCCACCCCTGCACAGTTGATTAGGTCAGATTTGGAGTGTGAAACACGAACAAATCTGTCAATCAACCACTGCGCTGAGATGTTGACACGAACTCTGAGAAGCGAGGCTGGACTTTCTGCCCAGCCTCTATTTCTATTTATTCTTCTGGCTTCATAATCTGCCCCCACTTTTCCAAATCGTCAATAAACTGCTTGCTTTTGAGCCTAATTCCCACAAAATCATCATAAATAGCATCCATAAACACACGCAATTTTTTCTTCATGTCTGCTTTCAATGAAATGGTTTTTAAATCCTCAAAACGCACAGCTTGAAATTGATCTAAAAGATAGGGGACATTTGGATCGAGATGACTACGATTAGGGTCTTCTTGATAATGATCTGGACAAAGTAAGCCCGCTATACGATGAGAAAAATCAAAAGGCAGGCCTACTCGGTGACAGATCGCACACTCATGAAAATTAAGTTTGACCCCAAAGCGATCTAGCAATTGCAACTCAAAAATCAGCGTTAAAACCTCATAATCTAGCCCCTCTTCCATCAAATCAAGCGTTTTAACTAAAAAAGCAAATAAATGAGGATCCAATACCTTATCACTAATAGCCGCATCAGTCAAAGCCAATAGATAAGTGGCATAAGATAAACTAAATAAATCTCCACTAATCTTAGGATAAGCTCTGACACTCTTATAATCCATAATATAGCTCAATCCTGTGTCGCTAATCGTCATGATAAAATCCGCAACTGTTAAAGGTTGAATCACAGACTGGAGTTTGGATTGAGGAGCTTGTTTCACGAAAAACATCCGTTTTCCCGCTTCTTCTGTAAAAATCTTAACCAGCCTATCAGATTCCTTATAAGCCCGATTATAAAGAATAATTCCTTTAGACTCCTTAGTCTGCATACTCAGCCATAAACTCTTTTAAGCGTGTCATCGCTTCTTTAATAGAATCCATACTTGCAGCATAAGAAATACGAAGATAACCCTCACCATATTGCCCAAAAGCAACACCAGGAATAAAAGCAACGGCTTTTTCACGTGCAAATTTTTGCAAGAAAGCAAAAGAATCTTGTCCTTCTTTAACAGGAATCTTAGCAAAGATATAAAAAGCTCCGCTTGGACGAATAATTTTAAAATTCATCTCTTCCATCTTTTCAATGATGTAATCACGGCGTTTGACGTATTCTACTTTCATCGCCTCAGTATCATTTTTTCCATCTGTTAAAGCTGCGATCGCTGCATATTGAGCATTTGTAGTAGCTGCCGTTACAAGATATTGGTGACTCTTAATCAACTGCGCTGTGATATAGGCTGGAGCAAAAATAAGTCCAATACGCCACCCTGTCATAGCGTGAGATTTAGATAAACCATTAATAACAACCGTTTGGTCAGGTAATAATTCCCCAATCGATACATGTGGTTCACCAGTATAAGTCAATTCCGAATAGACCTCATCTGAGATAACAAAAATATTATACTTCTTAAGCACCTCAGCAAGAGCTTCCAATTCCTTACGAGAATAAGTCACACCCGTTGGATTAGCTGGATAATTAAGTAAGACGGCTTTTAGCTTATCTCCTTGAGCTAAAATAGCCTCTTCCAGCATCTCAGGAGTCAAGACAAAATCATTAGCAGTGGTATCAATCTCAATAATTTCAGCACCAACCAAGTTCACAATGGGTTCATAACCTGGATAAGCAGGAGCAGGAAGTAACACTTTGTCTCCTGGCTCTAAAATGGCTGTCAAAGTCGCTGAAAGTGCCTCAGTTGCTCCGATTGTCACCAAAATTTCATTATCAGGATTATAATCAAGATTGTATTTTTCTTTTACAAAAGCTGACGCTGCTTGACGCAACTCAGGAAGACCCGCCATCCCTGTATAATAACTTTTATTGGCATCAATGGCTCGCTTAGCAGCTTCTTTCACGTGATCTGGTGTTGTAAAATCAGGTTCACCCAAGGTCAATTTTAAAATCCCAGGAATATCTGAGATAGATTGATCAAATTGACGAATCATGGACACTTCTATTTTATTCAAATTTTTATTAAAACGATTCTGTAAATTCATACTCTTACCTCTTAAAAAGATAGTACTACTATTATACAAAAAATTCTGACACTTTACACTATAAATCAAAAACAAGCCTAGAAAACTTCTAGACTTGTCAACTAGTGTCTTATTTTGCTTTTCCAAGCTCAAATAGTGGTGAAAGAGGACGTTTTTCGTGAATACGAATAATAGCCTCTGAAATCAACTCAGCAATGGAAATTTGTTCAATCTTATCAATCAAACGTTCTTCTGGAAGGTAAATCGTGTCTAACACAACTAATTTTTCAATAGCTGAATTTTGAATATTATCAAGTGCAGGTCCTGATAATACTGGATGCGTACAACTTGCATAAACCGAAACAGCTCCAGCTTCAGCAAGCGCATCAGCAGCATGAGCAATTGTTCCAGCTGTATCAATCATATCATCGATTAAGATACAAGTTTTCCCTTCGACCTTACCAATGATATTCATCACCTCACTCGTGTTCATTTTTTCTACACTACGGCGTTTATCAATGATAGCAATTGGAGTTTTCAAAAACTCTGCCAACTTGCGTGCACGTGTCACACCACCATGGTCAGGACTAACAACCACATAATCTTCACCAGTCATCCCGCGACGCACAAAATAATCGGCAATCAGTGGTGCCCCCATCAAATGATCGACAGGAATGTCAAAGAAACCTTGAATTTGAGCTGCGTGCAAATCAACTGTTAATAGACGATCGACACCAGCAACTTCAAGCATATCTGCTACCAATTTAGAGGTGATTGGTTCTCGTGAACGTGCTTTACGATCTTGTCTAGCATATCCATAATAAGGCATCACCACATTAATGGTTTCAGCACTGGCACGCTTTAATGCATCCACCATAATCAAAATTTCCATCAAATTATCATTAACAGGTGAACTTGTTGATTGAAGAATATAAACATGATGTCCACGAATAGACTCTTCAATATTCACTTGAATTTCACCATCTGAAAATTGACGAACTGTTGATTTTCCAAGTTCAATTCCCATCGTGGAAGCTACCTTCTCAGCCAACTCCTGATTCGATGATAAAGCAAACAGCTTTAAATTATTGTATGACATGATTCCCTCCAAAGTTATAGTCATCAGTTTTATCCTATATCATTTTATCTTTTTTCACGTCATTTTTCAATAAAAAAGGAAAAACAATCTAATCCTCTCTCATGCTTAGTTATAAGTTATCCACTACAGGTGACCATGAGCCACTATTCTAAAATAAAAAAGAGAAGACTCTATTAGCCTCCTCTAAACATTAACTTATCACCAACATATTATAGTTGATGAGCTTTTTAATTTGGATAAATATATGTTACAACTCCTGATGATGTGGCTGTAGGATCAAACCAACCACGGAAGTTTGAAATATACTGGTTTCCATTATAATTTGATTCCATTACTTGAATACGATTGGCACTTTCTACAGCGGTAACATAAGCAACGTGTCCATATCCACCATCATTCCATGATGCAATCGCACCAACTACAGGTGTTGAACCAGTAGAAAAACCTGCTGCTGCCGCTGATGCAGCCCATTGCGCACCATTTCCCCAGTTATTACCAGCCCATGATGCTAATTCTTTAACTCCCCACGTACATTGACCGATAGGATAAGTATTAACGCCAGAAGTCGTAGTAGGTGTTGTTACTGCTGCTGCAGATTCGCTTGTTACTGTTTCAACGACTGTAGTTTCTGATGTCGCAACCTCACTTGTTGCTTCACTTACTGCTACTTCTGAAACAGCAACCTCGCTTGTTGCTTCACTTACTGCTACTTCTGAAACGGCAACCTCGCTTGTTGCTTCACTTACTGCTACTTCTGAAACGGCAACCTCGCTTGTTGCTTCACTTACTGCTACTTCTGAAACAGCAACCTCACTTGTTGCTTCACTTACTGCTACTTCTGAAACAGCAACCTCGCTTGTTGCTTCACTTACTGCTGCTTCTGAAACAGCAACCTCGCTTGTTGCTTCACTTACTGCTGCTTCTGAAATGGCAACCTCACTTGTTGCCTCCGATGCGGCTTGTTGTTGAGCAAGTGCAGCTGCTTCTTGTGCTTTAACAACAGATTCTTCTTGTAATCTTGCTTCCTCCGCTGCCTGTGCTTGTGCAGCAGCCTCTGCTGCAGCTGCTTGCTTAGCTGCTTCCTCTGCAGCAGATTTTTGTTCTAATAACTTCGCTCTTTCATCCTCAGCATTAGCTTTTTCAGCTGCCAAATTCAATTGAGCTACTTCTAATTCTGCTTGTTGAGTTGCAAGAGTTAATTTATTTTCTTCAACTGCTGCTTGATTTTCCCAAATAGTGTTAATAGCTGTTTGGTTTTCAGCCTGCTTAGCTTCCAAAGCAGCCTTGTCTGCTTCTTGTTGAGCAATCATTTTCTTATTAGCTTCAACAACTTCTTTAATAGCTGTAATTCGACTAATTGCATCAGAAACAGATTTTGAATTTACAAGTGTATTGATATACGATGTTGCTGAACTTGTTTTTTGTACCGTACGAGCTTGTTTTTTCAATGATTTGCTTCTTGCAACAATTTTATTAGATAATTTTGCAATCTCTGTGCCAAGTGCCTCTGTTTCAGCCTCTAAATCAGCAGTTTGAGCAACTAATTGATCTTGTTGTGCTTGCAGAGTACTAACTTGATCCTGGATAAAAGCAACTTGCGCTTGAGCATCTAATTCTTGATTAGATAAATCTGAGATTTTATTATCCTGAGCTGAAATCTGTGTATCATAATCTTCAGCACTCACTCCATTCGCCACAGCAGAGCCTAGGGTTACCCCACTGACTAAAACTGCAGATAAAATTCTTTTTTTCATAATAATTCATACACTCCTTTACGATAAGACATCTTATATTCTATCAAAAAAACGCATAACATATGTTACGCATTTATTACAATTTGTTATCTCTTTATTTTTAAAAAGCACTCATACCTTCATGAAATATTGACTAATCATAAAAATTATTGAGTTTAATAAAAGTGTTGGTGCTAACGTATAGGTAATAAAATAAATATATGAATCACTTGTTAAATTTAAAACTTTACCACCAGTAAATGTCAATATCTCTAACAAAAAAATTAAGATAAAGAAACTCAAAATTCGATATAATTTATTATTACGCATAATATTTCTAAAATAAGACAAAAATAGTAATAATAATGGGTAAAAAAACATCCCTATTCCAATATATTGTAAATGATGAAAATCATAAAGTAGACCAAAAAACATTAAAACAAAAAAATGAAACCAAAACTCTACTTGATAGGACATCAGTAGAACAATTAGCCAAAAGAAATGAAAATCTGGATGAAGATTAAATGGAAGTCTGTAACTGAGAATACTTGTCAACTGAGAATCAATAAAGAATGAAAAGAACAAAACTAAAGGATATAGCCATAAAAAATGTTGCTGTTTTTTCATCTTAATCACCCACAATGGTTACAACACTAATTTTATTAAAATTAGCTGCTGGTTTAACATAAATCTTTTTAGATAGACTATCATCAGAATTTTCAACCGTCTCAACTTCTCCAACGAAGACATTAGGCAAAGTTTGCCCATCTAATCCACTCGTCACAACCTTACTCCCACTATTCACAGTCCCATCAGAGTTAGCCTGACTCAAAACAAAACTATTTTTTTCCTTGTCAAATCCCTCTAAAATAGCATATATCTCTTCAGTACCTGAACTCATTTTAACAGGAAGTTTTTGAACCCCCTTCACATCTGAAAAAAGCGAGACCGTTGAACTATTTTTTGTAACAGAAGTCACCTGACCAACTAAACCACCATCAGACAAAGCTAGCATTCCCTCTTTTACACCATCGTTTTCTCCAACAGCAATCGTAATTTTAGACAACCATGATTCTGAAGTCCTTCCAGTTACATAAGTCGATAATATTACTTTGTCACTAGAGATATCACTAAATTTAAGATTTGATTTCAATTCCTCATTTTCATTCTTTAGTTCTTCAACAAGTAACTCTTGATTTTTTAAATCTAAAAGCGCCCGTTTTAATTGCTGATTTTCCTCATAAGTCTTGAAAAGATCCGAAATATTATTAACGAAAACGCCAAACATACAAAAAGGCGTGCCCATCACTTGATCTACTCCAGATACTATATTATTAAGTGGACTCAAAACTCGAGTCACTTCTGAGTTTTTTCTTTGTAAGAAAAAACTAATAGAAAAAAAAACTAAAGCAATAGAAACCATTGCAATAACTAAACGTGATGTAATATATTTTTTCATTTTTACCTATTTACCTAAATATCCGTGTAAATATAAAACAAAACGAGATTATCTTACGATAAACTCGTTTTTAAACTTACGGAGAATGAGGGATTCGAACCCTCGCGCCAGTTTCCCGACCTAACGATTTAGCAAACCGTCCTCTTCAGCCTCTTGAGTAATTCCCCAAATGGGCACGAGTGGACTCGAACCACCGACCTCACGCTTATCAGGCGTGCGCTCTAACCACCTGAGCTACGCGCCCAAGCACTGCTTGGAATAAAACATTTAAAGCGGGTGACGAGAATCGAACTCGCGACAACAGTTTGGAAGACTGTAGTTTTACCACTAAACTACACCCGCATATTAAATTATAATGGCGCGAGACGGAATCGAACCGCCGACACATGGAGCTTCAATCCATTGCTCTACCAACTGAGCTACCGAGCCATGTCCACAACAGGATATTGCGGGAGCAGGATTTGAACCTACGACCTTCGGGTTATGAGCCCGACGAGCTACCTAGCTGCTCCATCCCGCGATCTTAAAACAAAGGAGGATGTGGGATTCGAACCCACGCACGCTTTTACACGCCTGACGGTTTTCAAGACCGTTCCCTTCAGCCGGACTTGGGTAATCCTCCAAATAAAATATGGACCTTGTAGGACTCGAACCTACGACCGCTCGGTTATGAGCCGAGTGCTCTAACCAGTTGAGCTAAAGGTCCAAAACCATCCATAATAATAATAGCGGCGAAGGGGATCGAACCCCCGACCTCCCGGGTATGAACCGGACGCTCTAGCCAGCTGAGCTACACCGCCATTTTTTCTC